>JAYTBF010000199.1:0-4030 GCA_043737175.1 Burkholderiales bacterium | reverse complement strand
GAAGCCCATCGCCGCGAGGGCATCGATGTACTCACCGTTCTTGTCGAGGCCTGCGGCCAAACCAACGGCATTGTCAAATGAAAGTCCAAGCAGGGAGCTCGGTTTCAGCACTTTTTGGCCGAAAAGTCCCGCCAGATGGACACTTTCCAACTTTTTCAGGCTGCCTAATGCGAGATCGTGCGCGACCTCGGGGTCGAGTTTGAATAAGGCGTGGCGGGCAAGCGGATAGAGACGGGCGGAAAAAAACGAGGCGGGGAAGGGCACGGATATTTTTTCGAGGCAGGGCGAAGTTGCCGGGCAATTTTAACGTACTGCCGACACGACAATGCAGGCGCGATCGGTCTAGGTTGCACAACGCCCTCAAAAGGAGTAGAAAGGGCGGGTTGAAGGGTGCACATCTGGCGGAAAGTCGCCGATTGATGGAGCCGCATGATTACGGTTAGGGCATTGTGTCTTTCCGCGCTGGTGTTGGTGATGGCCGTCCACAGTCTGTGTGCTGCCCAGGCCGGTGTTTCCGCTGGGGATGCTAAAAAAGAATTCGTCGTGCGATCTGCCAATGGCGAATTGCGTAGAGCGCATCTTGTCAACAATCAGTTTGTATTTTCGTCCGCCAATGATCCTGGCGCCAATTTTCGATTGCTTGGCGTAGCGGATTTCGACGGCGACGGGAAGTCCGACCTGGCCTATCAGGATATTTCACAAGGTGTGAGCGGCGATGTGCGCTTCTGGCCTGACTTTATAATGGCCAACAGTGTGCTCCTGCGCACCGTCAAACGCACTTGGGACGTGCAGGCTGTCGGCGACTTTGACGGCGATGGTTACGCTGATTTTGTCTGGCGTTATCTGGGATTTAGCGCGGACCGCCCAGATGACACAGGCGTTTCGTACGTTTGGTTTACCGATGGCCGCAGTGTGACGCAAGTCAGAAAACGCGGCGGTGCGCCGCTGAGTTGGCAACTGATCGGGGCGATGGATCTCAACGGCGATGGCGCAGCCGATATGGTGTATGTCAGCCCCGACCGGCAGATCAGATTGTTGATGGCCACGCCGAATCGCACCTGCGCGAACGTTTCCGCTGGGACGATTCCGCTAGGTTTTAGGGTGGTGAAACTCGGCGATTTCACGGGTAGCCGCTTGGGCGAGATTATCATCCATAACCAAGAGACGGGACAGGTCTGGATGATGCAAATTGATGCGTCTGGCCTCACTCTGCCTGCTCCAACCGCCGACCCGGATGATCCCAACGCATCCTGCACACCGACGTCACTTACGGCACCGGTGACCCTTTATATTTTTGCCAGCGCTCCTGTTGGTGCGCAATTCTATGCGGCCGCTGACCTTAACGGCGACGACAAGACGGATCTGGTGTTGGTACTTCCCGATGGGTCGTTGACGGTGTGGCTGATGAATGGCATCGCGAATGCCTCGACCAGCGCGGCTCCAGCCGACGGTTCGGTGACAGTTTGGCGGGCGAATACGATCGGCAAGGCACCGACGATCGCGACGATTTTGGCGAGTGCTGGCATCGCACCGCCTGGATTTACGGTATTACACATGGTGGCCCACAGATTGCCTGCGTACCGAGTCGTTGTTGGAATTTTGCACGATGCCCTAGGTGGCAATGGGACGGTTATATCAACCCCCATCGGCATCAATTGCGGCAATATTTGCAGCGCAACCTATGTCAGCGGAACCACAGTGGTGTTGACCGCTACACCCGCAACTGGATCAAGGTTTACAGGTTGGGGCGGCGCGTGCCTCGGTGTTGGCGTGTGCACGGTGTTTGTCAACCCATCGTTTGCCGACCCGACGCTGCCAACACCCGCGCCCAACGTCACCGCCCGTTTTGAGAAGACAAACGAGGCGGTGATAACCGTTCGCACCATCGGTACTGGTGGTGGCTTCGTGAGCTCAGCCCCGTCCGGTATCGCCTGCGGTACCACTTGTAGTGCAGCTTACGCGATCGGCACCGTCGTGACGCTGACCGCCGTGCCGAACGCCAGTTCGACCTTTATCGGTTGGACCGGCGCGTGTGGTGGCACGGGAGCCTGCGTGCTGGCCATGAATGTCGATCAGACCGTCAACGCCATATTTGACCTGCCGCCGCAGCAGGCGACCAACATTTTGTCGGTGACGCGGACCGGGCTTGGCAGCGGCACGGTGACCTCTGCGCCGGCGGGAATCAACTGTGGTGCAACTTGTATCGCCACTTACACCGCTGGCTCGGTTGTCACGCTCACCGCCGTTCCGGCCAATGGCTCCCAATTTAATGGCTGGGGTGGTGACTGCAGTGGGACCGCAACCTGCGTGGTGAGCATGACACAAATCCACAACGTGACAGCGCGCTTTGATCCGCCTGCGGTGTTGAACCCGCTCATGCTGGTCGTTGAAGCTCCGCTTGAGATCACACAGAATCGGCCAACAAATTTGCGATTGTGGCGGAGGGTGATCGGAAATACTTCACCATTTTTCTTTCAAATGGATACCTTGGCCCTGGGTGTGACCCCGCCCGGCACGATCATGAATCAAGAGGGAGACCTGATTGGTTCGCCCATTCTTGCCGGGATTTTTACGTTCAGCATATGCGTCGTCGAAGTCGGCGGCAATCAAGCGTGCCAACCGGTCACAGTGCAGGTGTTGGCGGCACCGTGCGTCTACACAGTCTCATCACCAAACGCAAACGTTGCCGCCGCCGGAGGCAACGGCCAATTTACCCTGACAACAACTGCGGGCTGCTTCTGGACGGCGGTGTCAGATTCGGCGTGGCTGACAGTGAGCATCGGCGGCGGCTCCGCCGGTAGCGCCGCTAGCGGATCGGGTAGTAGCACAATCGCCTTTACCGCTGCCGCAAATCCGACGTCGACGCAACGAATCGGACAAATCACTGTCGGCGGACAAACGGTAACGGTCACGCAGGCAGGCACAACCCCGCCGCCAACCTGCGCCGTCAGTTCGATCGTATTCACCAGTAATCCGTCCGGAAATGGTTTCATCAATGGTGCCATCACACCAGCGCTCGGCAACATCCCGATCACCTGTACCTGGCGAGGCAATCTTGGCAGCACATCGACTAGAAATACCACCACCGCGCCGAATGGTAGCTTCACCTGCTCCAGCAGCGATATTCCGTCATGGAGTGACACGAGCATCACCATCACCGCCGCCGTGACGGCGTGTACCAACGTGTCGGTTTCGAGAACCTACTAACCCAATTGCCATGATTGGCAGGATACGGAGAATTTTTTCGAGGCAGGGGGGTTGGGGAGATTGGGGGGAGTTGCCCAAACATTTTAACCGACTGTCACGGCGCGGCCCGCTTGGTGGCGTGTTCCTCGTCAACTAGGCAAGCAACTAGGCAAGCAACTAGGCAAGTGAAGCGGATTTGCTCATGATGATTTCATCGTCCTCACAGCTCAGGTGCTGGAGGGAGGCGGGCAGGGCGTCGCCAAACCCCAAGTGTTGCAGCAGGGCTACCGAGCGGAAATTGTCTGCTTTTAACTCGGCAACAAATGTCTGCACCGCATAGTTGGCCGCCAATTCATCGAGCACCGCACGCACCGACGCGCTGCCGATGCCGCGCCGCCAATATCGGCTGGCAAATTCGTAAGCGACGTAGGCGAAAGTCGTGAGGCCTTCGGTCATCACGGTGGCCTGCACATACCCGGCCAACTCACCGGACGGTAAACGCACCACCCAGTTCAACCATTGCTCGCTGCCATCCGCTGAACAGCGGGATTCAAGTTTCGTGAAGCGTTGTTCGAGCCATGCGAGGGAGGCGGGCGGTGCATTTTCAAATTGGTAAATCGCCGGATCATTGAGCACGCCAAACATTTCTGCGGCATGGCAGGCCAGTTGCGGTTCGAGTGTCAACGTGTCAGCGTGGAGAGTGTTCAAAATACCCTTGGCATGCAGACATCGTTAATTTCAGAATGGCCGGGCGTGTTGCATTAACTGCTCTACCTGTTGCCAATCCAGTTGTGCAATATCGTTGATGTCCTTTGCCAAGGCATCAAGAATGACTTCCTGCTCG
>JAYTBF010000198.1:0-4031 GCA_043737175.1 Burkholderiales bacterium | reverse complement strand
ATCCTCGTGCGCGGCTCGACGCCAGGCCAAGTCTCGGCGGACGCATTGACAGTGACTAAAGCGGCCACCACCAGCACGTTCCTCGGTCGCTGGGACGGCACGCGTTTCAACTTCACGCCGATTGCGGATGTAGGTGATAGCGTAAATCTGCTCGGCGCAGGTGATGTGACCGGGAGCAACCTCAGTAGCCTGATTACGCGCAACACAGACGAGACGGTGAGCGTTCTCACCGGCATGTCGCGCACACTCCTACGCCCAAGCAAAACAGATTGGGCATTGGAAGCCGTGACCGATCTCGATGGTGACGGCAAAGCGGATTTGGTTTGGCGCTACATGAAGCCGGGCACTGACGATAGCGGCGTGGTGTTTGCGTGGTACATGGCAGGTGATGCGACCACACTCAACGTGAACGCCATCAAACACCGTGGCGGCGCGCCGCTTAGCTGGTCATTAATTGGCGGCGCCGACTTGGATGGCGACGGCAAGAGCGATCTCATCTGGCTCAGCCCCACCAACGAAATCCGCAGTCTCACTTCGAAGGCAGACCGTACCTGGGTGAATGAGCGGATTGGTCAGTTGCCCGCCGGCTACAGCATCGTCAAGCTCGGCGACATGAATGGAGATGGCAAAGGCGACATGGTGTTCAAAGACGCCACTGGCCGTGTCAAGGTGTGGATGATGAATGGCATCAGTGTGATGCTTGACGCCGACCTACCCAGCCTCGATGTCACCGCCACGTTCTACGCCGCAGGTGACTTTGATGGTGATGGCAGCATAGACATCGTTTGGAAGAAGGCCGATGGCACACTCACGCTGTGGTTGATGAATAAATCGGTCATCAATCAGCCGATCATCATCAATAACGTCGGTGTTGCACCGACGGGGGTGGTGGTGGAGTGAGATGGGGGTGAGGTGAGATAGGCCGCGTTCAGCGTTGGTGATGGGGGTGGGCTACTCACGCCGCGCAACTGTGGCGGATGAATAATCCGTCATCAATATCGCCTACTGGTGCACGCTTTTGGCAAATAATGCTTGTAACGCCTTGTCAGATGGGGACTTTCGTTCTGTTTATTTGATGACGTATTGGCCGGGATTTCCAAAGATGGGCTTGGCGTTGGATTTGGAACGATAAAATCACCATTCAAGGGCAGGCTAAAATTGGCAAACGGTTTGGTTGTCCCTATTAATTTATGGAGGCGATATGCCACAAATTGTTTTGCGCAATAAAACACCGACGTTGGTGGTTTTGATCAGTATTGTTTTTGGTGTTTGTTTACCGTCGTGGGTCTTCGCCCAACACACAGGGATTTATGTCAGTGCAGATATCGGGCGGGGACAAAACCGCAGCAATGCGGCCGCGGATATTGTCTCCGGTGCCAGGCTCGACAAAAATGCAACCACCTCGGGATTTGGCCTTGGCTGGCAGTTCAATAAACTATTTGCAGTTGAATTGGGATATGTCAATTTTGGGAAGGCGACCGTTTCAGGGCAGGGCACACTGTGTGGGCCCGGTTCCGTATGTGCATTGGTCGTATTGCCGTTATCCGGGGAATTGCGCGTCAAGGCAGCGCACATGTCACTGGTGGCAAATGCACCGCTGCTGGAAAATCTGTCGATCTATGGCAGATTCGGCGTCGCGCGCGCTGAACAGTCAGCCACTTTGCGGAATTCGTCTTTGAGTATTTCGAGCAACAAAACGAAAACCGATGCAATTTATGGCGTCGGCATGGGTTATTCAATCACAAGGAATGTTGACATCACCGCAGAATGGAAGGCGCTTGGCGCATCAAAGGTTGATGCGTTTTCTGCTGGCGCGCGAATTCGCTTTTAGGTGCATGGTAAACGGTGTCTGCCCCGAATGGCACTTACTTCAGCTTAGAATCGTCGCAGGACGAGTCCGGTAGCCCGGAAGGAGCGCAGCAAATAAAGGGGCCGTGCGCAGTATATTTTCACCGCCTTCACCAGCAGCCCGGCCACCCTGATCTCCCACGCCCCCGGGCACGACCTTCACCTTGACGGCGTCCAGTGACGCCTCCGGTACTGCGGTGACCTTCAGCACCTGCACGTCTCGATCGGTACACGAAATGCTAGGAAGCCACGTCAATTGCAATTAAAAATTGACGCGGGCTCGCGTTGATTCGCATATAGAATGCACAACCTTATTCGGAATACATCCTCCATGCGCAACTTCGTTTTGTTCAGCTTTGTCTCCGTGTCTTTACTGCTGCCGTTTTCAAGTTCCGCGCAAAGTACCGCTGCATCGCCGGTACCACCCCTGCCGAATGTCATCCCCTGTCCGTCGGCAACACAAACAATCGACGAGCAACGATTTGTTTCGATTGGCGGAATCGATCAATGGATCACCATCAGCGGAACACGATGCGAAAATCCGGTCGTGTTGATTCTGCATGGCGGGCCCGGCAATCCGATGAGCCCATACGCGGGCAACATCTATGGCGCGTGGCAGAAAGAATTCACGCTGGTGCAGTGGGATCAGCGCGGCGCGGGCCGGACCTTCGGCCGCAATCCCGGCATCGCTGCGGCGGCGCTTTCCATTGAACGCATGACACAAGACGGCACCGAGCTGGCTGCGTATCTGCTGCGGTATCTAAAGACGAAGAAAATTATCCTGGTCGGTGGCTCGTGGGGCTCGGTGTTGGGTGTGCACATGGCCAAATCCCGCCCGGAACTGTTTCACGCCTACGTGGGCGTGGGGCAGCTTGTTAACTATAAAGAAAATGAAGAGGCCAGCGTCCGCAAGGTGCTGGCGCTGGCGCGTGCGGCGGAGGATATAAAAACGCTGTCGGTGATCGAGGCGCTCGGCCCGCTGCCGTGGACCAATCCCCGCAATTTCGGCATCCTGCGTCGGGCGACAAGGGTCTATGAAGCGAAGACCGCGACACCCGCTCCCAAAACCTGGTGGGTGTCGGCATCGCTTTACAGGACAGCAGAGACGGAGGCCAGCTATGAAGGTGGCGAGGAATATTCCTACCTGCAGTTTGTCGGCCTCAAAGGTAACGGCATGCTTTCCAAAGTCGATTTGCCAAAACTGGGGCTCACTTTCGACATGCCCGTTTTTTTGATACAGGGTTCAGACGATCTCGTCACTGTTCCTGAGGTCGCCAAACGTTACTTCGACAGCATCAAGGCACCGCAAAAAGAGTATGTGTTGCTGCCGAATACCGGTCACGATCCCAATGTCGCCATGATTGACGCGCAGTACAACCTGCTGAAAAACCGGGTCGTATCGCTGGTGAAGTGACGGCGTCGCGCAATAAATGCGCAATCAAAGCTTCCAGCGTCGAATTAATTTTCGCTGCATGTTCTCTTTAAAAAAAGCGCTTCTCCAACGCCCTCGATGCGGGCGTTGTTCATTTAGCCTGACCTACGTTCTAAAAATCCGATGTAATACGGCTGCCTCGGCAGCCGTATTACATTGCGGCCTACCGCACAGACAGCGGCGGCGGCGCGCGATGAAAATGGGACGTGGAATGCTGAGTCAACCAGTCGTATCGGCTTCCCCGTATTTGTTTCCATTTCCATCTTGATCTTACAAGGAATCGCCATGCCAGACCGCATTGATTTTCTCAACAATCCCCAAGTGAATTTCTTTGGAGCCTTCTATCCGGTCGGTTATGCCGTGCTGGCCTTTCAGGAGCGGGCCGACGCCGACAAGGTCAAACAGTTATGGGCTTCCGGCGGCCAAATCGATACCGATGCGACGATCATCCCGGCCATGGAACTGGTCGATGCCGAAGGCGGCAGAGCGTCCGAGGTTGATGGTATTGCCGCGGCGATCGATGGCGAAACCAAAATTATGACCAAGCACCAGGAACTGGCCAAGGCCGGTGCGACCTTTTTGATGGTTTTTGCGCCGGATGATGATACGACCGACAAGTTGGCGCAAATGCTGACCGCGTTCAAACCGTTGACGGCCGACAAGTACGAAAGACTGGTCATCCGTGGTTTGTAGGTTTCTGAACAAACGCCGGATTTGCGCCCGCAAACCCGGCTCGATAAAAAAGAGGGGC
>JAYTBF010000197.1:0-4037 GCA_043737175.1 Burkholderiales bacterium | reverse complement strand
GACACCAGTTAGGTTATCGACGTGCAGCGATGGTGGCGGGTTTAGCGATGAAAAGTCCTTAAGTAAGTGCCATTCCACGCTGACCCCATAGAATTGCTGCTTTACGGCGCGTACGCAGGCCTCGTCTACGTGCCCATTTACAATTTCATGCATCGCAAGTCGGTGAAGAAATAGGCACGCGTGGCGCTCGACCTCCCCATTCCTGACCACCCGTCGCCAACATGGAACCGACCGTTGAAGCAACGCTATGTTCGCTCGCGCACAGACGTCGACAAAATGCTTGCGTAGCCTTGGCTCGACGCTACCGACGGTCCGCCAAATTTTTTATAGGTCCGCAATTTCTACAAAAGCGGGTCGGAATATTTGCGCAAACAGCCCAATCAGTTGCGCAAAGCAGCACTGGCAATACCTGCATCCATGCATTCGCGTTGGACAGGCGTTCCCTATCAACCTAGAAAGAAAATTCAATGAAACTCACAAACATTCTTGCAAGTTCGATGGTCGCAGTATCGCTGATCGCTGCACCTGCCGTATTCGCTGCGGAAACCACCAAGAAGGCCGGCATGCACGAGGGCAAGAAACTCAATATGCACGATTTTATGAAAGAGTGCGACATGGATCACGACGGCATGATGTCCAAAGCCGAAATGCTCAAACATATGGAAAAAATGTTTGACAAAATCGACACCAAAAAGACCGGAAAACTCGATAAAACGCAGACGGAATTGTTCTTGAAACAGTTCAACACCATTAGCGGTGGCTGATTTCTGACGGGTTGCCGTAATAGATTAGACAGGGAGACTGGCCGTTTTTGCGAATGATCAGCCTCCCGCTGTGGCAGGCCACATCTCCTTAATAATGAGTGTGCTATAGATGCCCCTGCCTTGCCTGTTCCAAAAATAGAAAATTAATGGGCCTTTAGTTGCGCTGCGCGACACGAATCGTTGTCGCCGATGCATATTGGCATGACTTGGCATAACATAACTTGGCACGACATTTATGCCAAGGTTTTAAATCAAGGGATGGTAAATAATCTCCAGTAAAAATGGTCGTTTGCGGGCGTGCCCGCCATTCCCGCCATCATCACGCCGAAAAGCCATTCCAAAGGATTTACGCATGCGCGAGACACAAACTCCGACCCCGCACGTCCACTCCGGGGATAGTGTGCCGACCAGTGCCGACCACCAGCTCGCCATTGCGTCCGCAGCGATCTACACCTGCCCAATGCATCCGGAGATTCGTCGAAATGCGCCCGGTTCCTGCCCAAAATGCGGCATGGCGCTCGAACCGATCATGCCCGATCTGGACGCCGATGAAAATCCGGAGTTGGCGGACTTCAGCCGCCGCTTCTGGTTTACGTTGCCGCTCACGGTACTCGCTGTATTGCTCGCCATGTTTGGCCATCAGTTGGCGTGGTTTAGTGGCACGCAACAAAGTTGGATTGAATTGATTTTGACCGCGCCTGTGATCCTGTGGGCTGGCTGGCCGTTTTTCAAACGTGGTTTTCAATCGGTCATTACCCGCAACCCCAATATGTGGACGTTAATCGGGCTCGGTACCGGTGCGGCATTCGTTTATAGCTTGGTCGCAACCATCACGCCCGATGTTTTTCCCGCTGCGTTTGTCGCCATGGGGCGCGTGCATGTCTATTTTGAAGCCGCTGCAGCCATCATTTCCCTGACGTTATTGGGGCAAATTCTCGAGCTCAAGGCGCGCTCACAAACGTCGGCTGCAATTAAGTCTCTGCTGGGCCTTGCGCCCAAGACCGCCCGTCGCATCAATGCCGACGGCAATGAAGAAGACGTGCCAATCACCCATGTGCATATTGGCGATCAATTGCGTGTGCGACCCGGCGAGCGGGTGCCAGTTGATGGCACCGTCAGCGAAGGTGGCAGCGCGGTGGATGAATCAATGTTGACCGGCGAACCGATGCCGGTCAACAAACAAGTCGGTGACAAAATAATCGGTGCGACCATGAACACCACCGGTAGCCTGGTGATGCGCGCGGACAAAATTGGCGCGGACACAATGTTGTCGCAAATCGTCGCGATGGTCAGTCAGGCACAACGCTCGAAGGCGCCATTACAACGACTGGCCGATACGGTCGCGGGTTATTTTGTGCTGGCGGTGATTGCCATCGCCATCGCCACGTTTTTTGTTTGGGGATTTTGGGGGCCACAACCCAGCTGGGTATTCGGCTTGATCAACGCCGTGGCAGTCCTGATCATTGCCTGTCCGTGCGCGCTCGGCCTGGCAACGCCGATGTCGATTATGGTTGCGACCGGCAAAGCCGCGACCAATGGCATTCTGTTTCGCGATGCAGCGGCAATCGAAAATTTCCGCCGGGTGGATACCTTGATTGTTGACAAAACCGGCACCCTCACCGAAGGCAAGCCAAAGTTTGACCGGGTCGTTGCCGCGGCAGGATTTGATGAAACCGAGGTGTTGCGGCTCGCTGCCAGCCTCGATCAAGGCAGTGAACATCCGCTGGCACACGCCATTGTGGCGGCAGCCGTCGCGCAAAAATTGACCCTGGATAAAGCGCAGGATTTTGAATCGTCCAGTGGCATTGGCGTACGCGGCGTGGTCGGTGGGAAAAAACTAGCCCTAGGCAACGCCACACTCATGGCGGATTTAAAAATTGATCTGGTCGCGCTGACGAATGATGCGGATGGTTTACGCGCCGAAGGCGCCAGCGTCATGTTTCTCAGTGTCGATGGTGTACTCGCCGGCATACTCGCCGTGTCCGACCCCATCAAGGGCAGCACGGCAGAAGCGTTGCAGCAGCTAAAAGAGGCCGGTATCCGGGTAATCATGGCCACGGGTGACGGCACCATCACTGCCAAAGCGGTCGCCGCCAAACTCGGCATCGACGAGGTGCACGGCGAGGTCAAACCAAAGGACAAACTCGATCTGGTGGCAAAATTACAAAGCGAGGGTGCCGTCGTGGCGATGGCCGGTGATGGCATCAATGACGCACCGGCATTGGCAAAAGCAGACATTGGCATCGCCATGGGTACCGGCACCGATGTGGCCATGAACAGCGCCGCCGTCACGTTGGTAAAAGGCGATTTGCGCGGCATTGCCCATGCCCGTCATTTATCCAACGCCACCATTCGCAATATGCGTCAAAATCTGGCATTCGCGTTTGTATATAACGCACTTGGCGTACCGTTGGCCGCGGGCGTGTTGTATGCCGCCACCGGGTGGTTATTGTCACCGATGATTGCGGCGCTGGCGATGAGCCTGAGTTCGGCATCGGTGGTGTTTAATGCCTTGCGGCTCAATCGTGTGGTGGCCTCGCCCCAATCGACGTCGGCACGGCCGACCGCGACCTAATAAAATTTGTGTGGATTCAACACTTTTCCATGCGACGGCATTTTTGTACAACAACTGAAAAGGAAAAACCATCATGTACGGATTTAATACCCAACTCAATGTACCGTTTGACACCGCGATCACAATGGTCACCGAGGCACTCAAGGAACAAGGCTTTGGTGTGCTGACGGATATTGATGTCAAGGCGACACTGAAAGCAAAACTAAATATTGATCAACGCCCATACCGAATTTTGGGCGCGTGTAATCCGCCGCTTGCCCACCGCGCCATCACAGCAGAACCGGACATCGGTTTATTGCTGCCCTGTAATGTCGTGGTTCGCGAAGAAGAGGATGGCAAGATTACTGTTTGTTTTATGGATACCAACGTCATTTTGCAATTGGTTGACAACCCGGAAGTGCACGAACTCGGCAAACAGGTTCGCGCGTTATTGCAAAAGGTATGTGATCGACTCGGTAAATAATGCGCCGACTAAAAATCATCGTGACTTGAGACGAAAGTCGCAAGGTCGATTGAACCACCAACAAGAAAAAGCGAGGCACGATGGCCTCGCTTTTTTACTACATTTTCGACTCAATGGTAGGGACTAAAATTTCCGCCGATCGAAGAATTCGGTCGACGGAAAATTCACCCGCAACGATTAATGGCCGAAGCGATGATCGCAGCTTGGGCAGTTTGCGACGGCTTCAATGGTCCAG
>JAYTBF010000196.1:0-1545 GCA_043737175.1 Burkholderiales bacterium | reverse complement strand
GCCCAAGCGTTTGCCGGTCATTGATGACTTTATGCGGCCGGAAGGCTTGCGTCCGGAAAACCTTGAGCAACGATCACGCGGTTACGTTGCCACTGACGAATTTGTGCTCGAAGTAAAAAACCTGTCAAAGATTTTTAAACTCAAAGACGGATTTTTCAAAACCAAGGATGTGGTTGCGGTCAAGGGCGCGTCATTCAAATTGGCGCGTGGAAAA
The DNA here is from genome assembly GCA_043737175.1 of Burkholderiales bacterium. GTDB lineage: Bacteria > Pseudomonadota > Gammaproteobacteria > Burkholderiales > Usitatibacteraceae > UKL13-2. The sequence continues at coordinate 1,331 of JAYTBF010000196.1, read as the reverse complement.
ACGCTTGGTTTGGTCGGTGAGTCGGGTTCCGGCAAAACCACGGTGGGTCTAACGCTCATGCGTTTGCACGATGCAAGCGGCGGCGAAGTGTTGTTTGACGGCATCGACCTGTTGAAGCTGTCCGAAGACGAGATGATGAAATATAAACGGCGCATTCAGATCGTTTTTCAGAATCCCTATGCTTCGTTGAATCCACGCTTTACCGTCGGGCAAATTTTGCTCGAGCCGATGATTATTCACAACATCGGTGCCAATGAACAAGAGCGTGTGCAATTGGCGATGGCATTGTTAAAACGAGTCGGCATGCCGGAAGTGTCGTTTTATAAATATCCCCATGAATTTTCCGGTGGCCAACGCCAGCGGATCGCCATTGCCCGCTGTCTAACCATGAAACCGGACGTGTTGATTTGTGACGAGTCCGTATCGGCGCTGGACGTGTCGGTGCAGGCACAGGTGCTCAACCTGCTGCAGGATCTGCAGGACGAATACAACATGAGCTACATCTTTATTTCGCACGATCTGGCGGTGGTGAAATACATATCTGACCAGGTGATGGTCATGTCGGAAGGAGACGTGATTGAAGTTGCCAATTCAGACGAAATTTATCTGAACCCACAGCAGGAATACACCAGGAAACTGTTGGCTTCGATTCCGAAGGGCTGGGACGGCAAACGCACAGCTGCGGTTGCCGCCTAGGCAATCGCATGCTATTTATAAATCATAAATGCATTAACGCCTAAACATAACCTTGTCATTCCGAACGGCTGTTCGTGAGGTATCTCATCCGGCGAAAATAGGGCAGGTTTACTATTGCGCTATGCCATCGGATGGGATTCCTCGTCGCACGATAAAACTGTGCTCTGTCGGAATGACAATTTTTTATTGCTGATCAAGCAAATAATGGATGCACTTTTGATGTGGAAATGGAATTATATGGATTGTTGACTGGGTCCGAAACACCTGGCCAGTCAACCGTTTTCAGCCATTTTTGCTTGATTTGCCGCGCGTATGCTGGAGTTTAATTTTTTAGTGTTGGCGTTGGAGTGGGCGATTGACGCGGCTTCGTTTTGTTCCGCCGCCGCCGCCATTTCTATTTGTGCGTCGTGATGAATATGCAGGCTAACGCTCGCCAATGACTCGTTCAACCAATTCGGCGCGGCTGTGCGCTTCCAGACGGGCGAATAATTGTTTGATATGGTAGGCCACCGTGTTGCCGCTGATATCCATGTGACGGGCAATGTCGGCGTTGCTGGTGCCACGCGCGAGTTGCATGGCGATCTCCTGTTGGCGCGGCGGCAAATCGACACTTTGCAGTGCGCGGGAAAATTTTA
>JAYTBF010000195.1:0-9712 GCA_043737175.1 Burkholderiales bacterium | reverse complement strand
CTGAGTCAGACAACCCACCGCTGGGCACCTACCTGGGCTTGGCGGGGCGGCTGCAGATTACCGAGTTGGTTGAGAATGCCGACGCTTTGTTTATGCTCGGAGTGATTTTTTCAGACACAAATTTTGGCGTGTCGAAACGACGCATCGATTTGCGGCACACCATTTACGCCAGCAACGGCCAGGTCACGCTGGGCCATCATTGTTATGACAACATCCCGCTGGCGGCGTTGATCGGCGCGTTACTTGCTCGGACCATCTTGGATACAACACCGGATCGAGAGGCGACATCGACGCAACGCTTGCCGACCCCACCGACACCCTGTCCGGCAGGTCTGATCGCGGATGAGCAGCCGATTCGGCCCGATGACATCGCCCGTGCGATCAACGATTTGATGGCCAGCCACGGTCGTATGCCGATGGCGGTGGATGTGGGGGATTGTTTATTTACTTCCATGGAAATAGACCACACCCATCGGGTGGCGCCCGGTTATTACGCCACCATGGGTTTTGGGGTGCCGGCCGGATTGGGATTGCAGGCGGCCAGTGGTCGACGCACACTCATTTTGGTGGGAGACGGGGCGTTTCAAATGACCGGCTGGGAGTTGGGTAATTGTTTACGCTACGGTTGGGATCCAATAGTGGTGATATTCAATAATGCCGGCTGGGGAATGTTGCAGAGTTTTCAGCCCGAGTCGAAATTTAATCACCTTGGTGAATGGCATTTCGCCAGTATGGCGGCCGGCATGGGCGGCGATGGCGTGCGGGTCACCACGCGCGCCGAATTGGCCACGGCGCTCGCCACTGCCGTCAGCACACGCGGCCGTTTTCAATTGATCGAAGCCATGATCCCACCCGGGGAGCTTTCGGCCACGCTCAATCGTTATGTGGCCGCAGTCAGGAGGATGGCCGCGAGCTGACATTGCTACGCTGAGCCGGTCGGGAGCCTTGTCACTTATACTGTCACTCCCTTGAAATGATCCCCCCGTGAACGATTGGCCGTTTGGCCTGCCATACCGCTTGACAATGTCATCACTCGCCAATCCGCTCATTGCCGTTGAACATGGCGACGTTCCGCCGAAACTTGAGGTGGAATCCGACCTGCGCATCAATCCTCGTCGCAAACTGCGCCGATTATTGTTTGGGTTGCTGTTGTCGTTGATTATTCACAGTCTGCTGGTATGGCTGTTGCCCAAGCCGGTGGAAAAGATGGATTCACCGATGACGAGTGGGCAGGGACCCATGCAGGTGACGATGGTGCCACCCCGCGCCGATACCGCGCCGCCACCGGTTGCGTCCTTGCCAAAACCGACCACCACGCCACCATGGGTGATTGCGGCTAATAAGCCATCCACACTGATGCCAGCGGTGCAAGAGGTGCCCGAGCCACCGGCCAAACCCGCCGAATCGTCGGCGCGCCGCAAGGAGGAGCCACCGGTGGACTTTATGGCCATGCTCAATGCCCGGCGTGCGCAGCGCCAGGCCGAGGAAGATTACCTGGCCCGCCAAAATGCCGAGGCGCGTAATGGTGAACGCGAAATGACCGATGCGGAAAAGGCCGAGGCGGGTTTTCGGCGCAACACACAGGGGCTGGGGCGTGGGCAGGATGGCACCAGTGGTGTGTTTCAAATTCAAAGCAAAGGTACGCGATATGCCGCATTTTCGTTTCGCGGCTGGACAACTGATCGTGGACGCAGCAAATACGAATTAATCGAGGTTGATGCCGGGCTCGGTGGCGATGTGGAGCAGGCGATTGTGCGCAAAATGATCGCACTCATCCGGCAACACTATCAGACCGAGTTTAATTGGGATTCGCGCCGCCTCGGGCGGGTGGTGGTGTTGTCGGCCCGATTGGAGGACAACTCCGGCTTGGAGGCATTTTTGCTGCGGGAATTTTTTTAGCTAAGCGGAAGTTGATGAAGTCGGCTTTTGTGCAGCCATTTTCATATACGCCAAAACGCACGCTGCCGTCAGGTTGGCAAACCAAAGCAGTGACCATACCTGCACCAAAATGCCCAATACAAAATATTGATCGGCGCAGCCGCCATTGGCGAAAAAGTATTGTGGAAACCAATTGGCGGTGGGCAAGTTATTCACAAAAATGCCGATTGGGTCACGTGCGCACGACGTCATGCCGGATCCTTTGAGCACATGCCAGGTCGCCAGGCCAATACCGGTTAGCGCAAATAGGCCGGTAGCGACAGCAGTCCAGCGTCGTGGATGGATCGCGCCAATGAGCGCGCTGAGTCCAATGAAGATAAAGGTATAACGCTGCAGCACACATAGTGGGCAGGGTTGCTGTTTTTCCGGGCCGTATTGCAAAAACCACGCAAACGCGAGCAGTCCAAAAGAAATCAGCGCGATGGCGGCGAGGATGAGGCGGGGGGAGAGTTTATTCATAACGAAGGCTGCCGATTTTTTTTGATTGTGAGGTGATCAGTGGTTGGATGGACTGGGCCCCAGCCCCACCCTTAATCATGCTGGGGCAGGCTCTGCGCTGGGGTGACGGCATTTGTGTTCATCCACCACGGCAATCACCACGTCTTCAATTTGGTTAAATTAGTCCCCGCAATTCACGCAGCAACACTGACAGCATCGCCAAATCAGTTTCTCTTGCAGCGTGTAAATCGGCCATGATTTCGCGCATGCGGGTGAGATCTTTGGCGTGGTGTTTTTCCCAGGCCTCAATTGCGGCCGCACCGGATTTTGCGGTGGGCGATAATTTCAGCACGCTCTCAGTCAATTGCCGTTTGAGATTGGCCACATCGTCACGCATGGCTGCGCGTGCCATGGATTGCCAATGGGTGTCGGTCGGCAACGCGCTGACCTGTGTATTGACCCAGCGAAACGACAATTTTCCGACCAGCGAGAAATAAACCGAGGCCGCAATGGCAGCGGGCCGGTCCATTAATGACGAGGCTTCGACAATATCCAAAGCCGCATAAATTGCGTCGGTGCGGGCAACTTCAGCGGCAATAGTAGTCGGCACACTTTTACCGACCAATCGCGATTCGTGCGCCTCCAGTGCCTGCCGATCTTCGGCTGACAACAATTTGACCAATTCGGATTCAACCGTCGCGACACCGGCGGCAAAAAATTTCAGCACATCGGCAAACGGCATTTGTTCAGCGCGGCGGCGCAAGAACCACAATGTCGCGCGTAATACCAAACGACCGACTTCAATCAACATTTCGTTCTGGATCGCAGCCGAAACTTTGTTGTCCAGGGAGTCGATTTCCTGCCAGGTTTGACTAATGCCGAAAATTTCCCGCGTCAACAAAAAGCTGCGCACAATTTCCGGTGCGGTCGCGCCGGTTTCTTCGCGCATGCGGCTGATAAACACACTGCCGGTTCGATTGATGGTGCCATTGGCGATTTCAGTGGCGATGATTTCGCGTTTGAGCGGGTGATTAAACATCACGTCTTTGAATCGGGTCTGCAGCGGAGTTGGGAAATAAGTCACCAATGCTTTGGCAACGTACGGGTCGTCGATCAAGTCAGACAACAGCAACTCGTCGTACAACTCCATCTTGCTGTAGGCCAAAATCACCGCGCGTTCCGGTGCGGTCAGGCCGAGCTTTTTTTCGCGGCGTTCGCTGATCTCATCATCATCCGGCAAAAATTCGACGGCACGTTTAAGGCGGCCGGCTTTTTCCAGATGGCGCATATAACGCGCATGGGCTTCGAGCGACTTGTCGGCGCGCACACCGGAGACCGATAACGATTGCGTTTGGAAATAATTGTCCTTCAGCACCAATAAACCGACTTCATCGGTCATGCTCGCCAACAGTGGTTCACGATCTTCAGCGGTCAACAGACCGGCATCGAGTGCCGCACCCAACAAAATCTTGATGTTGACTTCATGGTCAGAGCAATCGACACCGGCGGAATTGTCGATGGCGTCAGAACAAATGCGCACGCCGGCCATGGCGGCTTCAATGCGCGCCAATTGGGTTGCGCCCAGGTTGCCGCCTTCGGCCACGACTTTGCAGCGTATTTCGTCGCCATTAATACGAATGGCATCATTGGCTTTGTCACCAACTTCTAAATTGGATTGATGGCTGGCCTTGAAATAAGTGCCGATGCCACCGTTGTAGAAAAGATCAACCGGCGATTTGAGGATGGCGCGCATTAATTCCACTGGCGTCAGAGTCGCAATCTCTCCGTTAATTCCCAAGGCCTCTTTGACTTCGGTGGTTAGGGCAATGTTTTTTGCACCGCGTGGGAAGATGCCGCCACCATTGGAGATGAGCGATTTGTCGTAGTCATCCCAGGACGAGCGTGGCAGCGCAAACAAGCGTGCACGTTCGGCAAAGCTGGTTGCCGCAATTGGGGTGGGGTCGAGGAAAATATGGCGGTGATCAAACGCCGCCACCAAACGAATATGTTCGGACAACAACATACCATTGCCGAACACGTCGCCGGACATATCACCTACGCCCGCAACCGTGAAATCGGTGGTTTGGGTGTTGAGTTCCATCTCGCGGAAATGACGCTTGACACTTTCCCACGCCCCTCTGGCGGTGATGCCCATTTTTTTATGGTCGTAGCCAGCCGAGCCACCGGATGCGAAAGCGTCGCCCAACCAATGGCCGTATTCCGCGGAAACGCCGTTTGCGTAATCGGAGAAGGTTGCCGTGCCTTTGTCTGCGGCCACCACCAGATACGGGTCATCGCCATCGTGACGCACTACGTTTTTCGGTGGAACAATTTTCCCCTTGACCAAATTGTCGGTGACGTCGAGCAATCCGCGCAGGAAATTTTTATAACAGGCCACACCTTCGCTTATGAAGGCGTCTCGATCACTTTGCGGCGGTGCCATTTTGAGAACAAAACCACCTTTGGATCCGACTGGAACTATCACCGCATTTTTGATCTGCTGCGCTTTAACCAGGCCCAATACTTCCGTGCGGAAATCTTCCGGACGGTCGGACCAGCGTAATCCGCCGCGTGCGACTTTGCCGAAGCGCATATGGATGCCCTCGATGCGCGGGCTATAAACAAATATTTCGAAGAGTGGTTTTGGCTCGGGCAATTCAGGAATTTTTGCCGACTCAATTTTGATCGACAGGTATTCCTTACGCTGGTAAAAATTGGTTCGCAACGACGCTTGTATCGCCGCCAAGAACCGCCGCAATATGCGATCGTCGTCAGCATTGGCCACACCTTCCAACTGTGCGAAAATCAGCCGAACCAATTCGGTCATGGCTGATTCACGTTGGCCATTTTCTGCCGGATCAAAGCGGACTTGAAACAGCTTGACCAATTCTCGTGAAATCGCCGAATGGCCAGCCAGGGTTTGCTCAATATAGGTTTGGCTAAAGGTAAAACCGGTTTGTTTTAGATATTTGGCATAGGCGCGCAACACCAGAATTTCTGCGGCCGATAATCCGGCGGTTAGGGTCAGGCGGTTGAAGCCGTCGTTTTCAATGGACTTTGACCACGCCTGGGTAAAAGTTTGTTCAAACTTTGTTTTGATGGTTTCAAAATGAAGGTCGGATAACACATGACTCAAGCCGTATTCATGAATGTAAATAGGCGCTGCATTGTGGCGTTCGATTTCATAAGCGCGTTCGCTAATCACCTTGACGCCCATGTTTTCCAACATGGGTAGCGCATCGGATAAGGTCACCGGTTTGGCGAGGTGATAGGCGCGGAATCGTAGTTTTTTATTCTGGTTATCATACAAACACACCGCCAACGGTTGCGTTTCGCTCAGGCTGCGGGTGGCCGCGAAATCGTCAATTGCCTGTGCAGGATCAACGTCTTCCCGATAGGCGGCGGGAAACGGTTGCACAAACTCACGGCGTGCGGTATCGGCCGCGCCTTCGCCCATTTTTTCTTGGACGGTTGCAAACACACCTTCTTCCCAGCGGCGGGTGAGGGCGATGACCTGTTCTTCCAGTTGTTTGCTGTCCACCATCGGCTCGGCGCTCGGGCTGGTACGCACCAACATGTGAATACGGGCCAGCACAGATTCGGATAGCTGCACGGTAAAGTCTGTCGAGGTCCCGTTTAGGGATTGTTTCAGCAATTCTTGCAGCTTGATGCGAACTTCGGTATTGAAGTTTTCACGTGGCAGATAAATCAGACACGAATAAAATCGTGCATAAACATCGCGACGAATAAACAGCCGCGTCCGTGCCCGTTCTCCCAAATGCAAAATGCCCAACGCAATTTCGAATAAGTCATCTTCAACAATTTGAAACAGTTCGTCGCGCGGGTAACTGTTCAGAATGGTTTGCAGATTCTTGCCGGCGTGGCTGGCAGCTGGATAACCGGCGCGTTTAATGACGTTGGTCACTTTGCGACGCAGCAGTGGAATTTCCAATGGGTCGCAGTGATAACTGCTCGAGGTGTAGAGGCCGATAAATCGCCGCTCACCAACAACTTGACCGTTGTCATCAAATTTTTTGATGCCAACATAATCCAAATAACCGGGCCGATGAACCGTGGCGCGGGAGTTGGCTTTGGTCAGCACCAACAGACGTGGTTCACGGGCGAGTTTGCGCAGGTTTTCGGGAAGTTCATTAAAACTGCCCGATACACTCGCGCTATTTTTGTCGCGCAATACTCCCAAGCCGGAGCCGGTGACAATTTTCAGAACATCCTTGCCGTCCACCACCGCCAATTCGTATTCCCGATAACCCAAAAATGTGAAATGGTTGTCACCCACCCACGTCAGAAAGTCGCGCGCTTCAATAACTCGGTCGGCGGCAACCGTTTTTTCAGCGTTGCCCATATCGGCCAACACAGCGGGTACTTTTGCCTTCATCGCCGACCAGTCCTCGACCGCAGCACGGACATCGGCCAACACGTTTAGCAACCCATCGCCGAGCTCTTGGAGGCGTGCTGCGTCAGAAATGCGTTCAATTTCAATGTGCATCCACGATTCCATCTTATTGCCCGACGCGGACGAATTGATGGATTGAATGGCACCGCTTTTGTCGCGGGTGACAGCAAACAAAGGATGAGCGATTTGTTTGATCGCCACACCATGACGATTGATCTCCATGGCAATAGAATCGACCAGGAAAGGCATGTCGTCATTGATAAATTCGATCACCGTCGTGGCCGCTTCCCAGCCATGTACCGACATCACCGGCGTAAAGATTCGCATCTTTGGTGCGCCCGATTTAAACTCACGTCCGAACGACAGTTGGTTGAGTAGAATTTCGCCCCACGACGCCGCGTCCCGCGCCAAAAAATCATCGTCATCAATGTCGGCAACAAATTTTTCCAGCGCCATTTCAGCCGTGGCAAGATCAGTCGCATCGGACTTGGTCGCAATGTGTTTTTTGATATTTTCGACGATGGCGTTGGTGGCGTTTTTTAAGGCTTCGCGAGTGACGGACATGGTGCGTTCTTCTCTCTTCTGGCAAAATTTTTGACCAGATCATTATAGTGCGTTGGCTTGATGTCGGCGATGTTTGCAGACTTGTATCGGGCGGCACGGTCCAATTTCACGCGCAACGACCTAGGCGGTGATATATTGCCATGCGCCTTGGTTTGTTCGCGGGTCGAATTTGGTCAATAATAGATTGCTGCGAATGATCGGTCGCTAGTTTTGGGTGGCGTAGGGGTGGCGTAGGAATTGTGAAACAAGTTGTGTGGTACACAACCCTTTTCGTGGCCCTTACTTCCTGAGTTTTTAGCCCCACTTAACGGTCTAAATGGTCTTTATGCATGAGTAGCGATGACTATATCCTTGAAACAAAAAATCTGACCAAGGATTTTCGCGGCTTTACGGCTGTGGATCAGGTCAATCTCAAGGTCAAACGCGGCAGCATACATGCCTTGATCGGCCCCAACGGTGCCGGTAAAACCACCGTCTTTAATTTGTTGACCAAATTCCTTGCGCCATCAGCCGGCAGCATGCATTACAACGGTATTGATATCACCCACGCCAAACCTGCCCAGACTGCCCGCCGCGGCATGGTGCGCTCGTTTCAAATTTCGGCGGTGTTTCCACACCTGACCGTTCGTGAAAATGTGCGGGTCGCATTGCAGCGAAAACTCGGCACCAGTTTTCATTTTTGGAAGTCCGAACGGACTTTGGATCATTTAAATGGCCGTGCACAGGAATTGCTTGAGCAGGTCGATCTGGGCGAATTTGCAGATTTACAAACGGTCGAGTTGCCGTACGGTCGTAAACGCGCCTTGGAAATTGCCACTACCCTGGCGCTCGAACCGGAATTGATGTTGCTTGATGAGCCGACCCAGGGAATGGGCCATGAAGACGTTGGCCGGGTAGTCGAATTGATTCGCAAGGTGTCGGCCAACCGCACCATTTTGATGGTTGAGCACAATATGAGTGTGGTTGCCAATCTGTCCGACACGATTACGGTGCTGGCACGCGGGGCGGTATTGGCGGAAGGCAACTACGATCAGGTTTCAAAAGATCCGCTGGTGCTGGAAGCCTACGTCGGCAGCACCGAGATGGAGGAAACCACATGAGTGCCACGCCCATGATTCAACCAGATGCAGCACCGTCTGCCTTGGCGATCGAAAATTTGCATGCCTATTATGGTGAGTCGCACATCCTGCACGGCGTGTCACTGGATGTGAAACACGGTGAGTTGGTGACCTTGCTGGGTCGTAATGGTGCCGGCCGCACCACCACCCTCAAGGCGATTCTTGGGCTCACGGGCAAACGCACCGGCAGTGTCAAAGTCAATGGCACCGAAACCATTCAGTTTCCATCACATCGCATCGCCCGGCTCGGCATGGGGTATTGCCCGGAAGAGCGCGGGATTTTTGCCAGTTTGTCGTGTGAGGAAAACTTGATGTTATTGCCAAAGGTGGGCAAGGGTGGCATGGCGGTTGAGGAAATTTACGTCATGTTCCCCAACCTATTGGAGCGCCGCCGCAGCCCGGGTACACGCTTGTCTGGAGGCGAACAACAAATGCTGGCGATGGCGCGGGTGTTGCGTACTGGCGCGGATATTTTGTTGCTCGATGAAATCACCGAAGGCTTGGCACCGGTGATTGTGCAGGCGCTTGGTCGGGTGATTCGCCAGCTTAAGAAGAAGGGCTTTACGATCATTATGGTCGAGCAGAATTTTCGATTTGCCGCGCCGCTGGCAGATCGGCACTATGTGATGGAGCATGGTGCAATTGCGGCGGTGGTTGAAAAACACGAATTGTCCGCAAAAACGGAAATGTTGCACGAATACCTGGGTGTGTAATTCCGAATTAATTTACGAGGAGAGCCAAATGAATCAAAGTCACACTAAACGAAAAATGCTGGCCGTTTTTATTGCTGCAGCTTGTGCAGTCGGTTTTGGCAGCACCGCGTGGGCGCAACAGGGCAAATTGACCAAGGACGGATTAAAGATTGGCGTGTTGTCGGATATGTCCGGCGTGTATGCGGATTACGGCGGCCCTGGCGCGGTGGCCGCAGCAAAAATGGCAATTGATGACTTCGGCGGCAAGATGTTTGGCAAGCCGATTGAGTTGGTCAGTGCCGATCATCAAAACAAACCTGACATTGCCAAAAACGTCACCTTGCAATGGTTTGACCGCGATGGTGTGATGGCGACTTTTGAAAACTTGAACTCAGGTGTGGCTTTGGCGGTCACGGCGCTCGGCAAGGAAAAAGATCGTTTGACGGTGGTCACCGGTGCCGCCTCGGCGCGTTTGACCAATGATGCCTGTCAGTCAACATCGATTCATTACCTGATGGACACCATTGCCTTGGGCAATGTGGTCGGCA
>JAYTBF010000194.1:0-4053 GCA_043737175.1 Burkholderiales bacterium | reverse complement strand
GGTCACCTTCATCGAGCCACCACCACCACCGCCACCACCACCACCACCACCCGAGCGGGCGGTCGGCTGACGGCCACGGCCATTACCAGGCGTGCCACGTGCGTTGCGTCCACCGCCACCGCCACGACCAGGTTGATGTCCTGCCGAGCGTAATTGAATCGGCTGGGGTTTGATGCTCAGATCGGGTTCGAATCCCGGAATCACCACCGAGTCGACGTCACGCTTGATCAAACGCTCGATGTCGGCAAACATTTTTTTCTCGTCGACACACACCAACGACACCGCTTCACCGGTGGCACCGGCGCGGCCGGTACGGCCAATACGGTGCACATAATCTTCCGCGACGTGTGGAATATCGTAATTCACCACGTGTGGCAATTGATCAATATCGATACCACGTGCGGCAATGTCGGTGGCGACCAATACGGCCAGGTCACCGGATTTAAATTCCGCCAAGGCTTTGGTGCGCGCACTTTGGCTCTTGTTGCCGTGAATCGCCAGCGCGGTAATGTTTGATTTATTGAGTTGCTCTGCGAGTTTGTTGGCGCCATGTTTGGTGCGCGTAAAAACCAACACCTGATGCCAGTCGTTCTGTTTGATGAGATGTGTGAGCAACTGGGTTTTTTTATCGCGATCAACCGGATGCACTTTTTGCTGGATGATTTCAACGGTCGAATTGCGGCGTGCGACTTCGATCAACGCCGGGTTGTCGAGCAAGTTATCAGCGAGGCGTTTGATGTCGTCCGAGAAGGTTGCTGAGAACAGCAGGTTCTGGCGTTTCTTCGGCAATACCGCGAGCACCCGTTTGATGTCATGAATAAAACCCATATCGAGCATCCGATCGGCTTCGTCCAATACCAAAATTTCCACTTTGGATAGATCCACCGTGCGCTGTTGGTGATGATCGAGTAAACGGCCTGGTGTCGCGACCAGAATATCCACACCACGACGCAATGCGCCGATTTGTGGATTGATGCTGACGCCACCAAACATCACCATCGACTTGAGGCCGGTGTATTTGCCGTAGGTGGTGACACTTTCTTCAACCTGTGCGGCGAGTTCGCGTGTCGGCGTGAGCACCAGTGCGCGAATATGCGGATGCGTGCCGGTGGAGGGTTGCGCTGCGGTGGAATTCATCAGACGTTGTAACAATGGCAGGGTGAAGCCGGCGGTTTTACCGGTGCCGGTTTGCGCACCGGCCAATAGATCACCACCATTTAATACGGCAGGAATCGCCTGCATTTGAATCGGGGTAGGAATGGTGTAACCGTGCTCGGTGACGGCACGTACAATTTTCTCGGACAGGCCGAGGTCAGAAAATGACATGAAATACTTTCGAATAAACCGAATCTGTCGCCGCTTTTGAAAGTGGCGCCAGTCTAGATGCGGGGAGGGGTTACCAGCTGCCGATACATATCAGGCGATTGGAATAAGAATTCGGCGAGGGGACTGGAACAAAGCCGAGGTCGCATTATAGCCGAATGTGCCGCTATAGCCCGTGTTGGTCATTCGCAGATGCCCGGCGGGCGCTACCAACGACAATATTCAGTTTGAAAAAGTCTAATACAGGAGCTGATTTGCAGGCTATTTTGCCGCAAACACCGCCATGGTATTGGTGTTTGCTATTTGGATCGTGGTGCCCGTGCAACTCATGCCACATCATCTGCGGGTCGTCATTTTGTGCGTCCCAGCCGGTTTTTCGTTAGGCAAACTACGCTTTACGACAAAACGCGCCGCAACGGCGGGGCGTCTGGCTGCAATTTTCTGAGAGGGGGAATCACATGAAATTTTTGTTATGGCTGCTGTTGCTGGTGATCTGTTGGCCGCTCGCGTTGTTGGCGCTACTTTTATACCCCATTGTTTGGCTGCTGACGTTGCCGTTTCGTTTGCTGGGTATTGCCGTTGACGGCGTGTTCGAGCTGTTGCGCTCCATTGTGATGCTGCCCGCGCGACTTCTTGGCGGCAACCCGAATCGACAGCGCGGCTGACAAGGAATCTCGCGAGGTGGCCCGCGTTTGCCCGTGTTTGCCCGCGTTTGCCCGCGTTTGCCCGCGTTTGCCCGCGTTTGCCCGCGTTTGCCCGCGTTTGCCCGCGTTTGCCTTTTAGCAACCCATCGGGCAGACTGCGTTCACTCATTTACTCGCGGGGGTTTTATGCTGCAACGCGCCATTTTTATCGCTACGTTATTCATTCTTGGATGTGTGGTTTTGCCAACGCAAGCCAAGACGTTCCGTTGGTCCACCCAGGGTGATGCCGCGACCATGGACCCACAAAGCCAGAACGAGACCTTTAACAACATGATCAATGGTTTGGCGTATGAGTTTCTGGTTGATCGTGACAAAAATATGGAAATGAAACCGCGCCTGGCCGAGTCGTGGACCAATCCGGAACCCACCAAGTGGGTGTTCAAACTTCGTCGTGGTGTGAAGTGGCACGACGGTTCCAATTTCACCGCGGACGATGTGGTGTTTTCGTTTAACCGGGCGCGCGAATCGGCGGTGACCTTCAAACTCTACGCATCCCAATCCGGGGTCCCCAGAAAAATTGACGACTACACGGTCGAATTCACCACCCCCCAACCCAATCCGGTCATGCTGGAAACCGTCGGCACCATTTATGTCATGAACAAAGCGTGGTGCGAAAAAAACAACGTCGTCAAACCACTCGATTACACCAAGAAGGAAGAAACCTTTGCCACCCGCAACGCCATGGGCACCGGGCCATTTAAATTGGTGGCGTGGGAGCAGGGCGTAAAAATTGCCCATCGCAAAAATGCCGATTGGTGGGGCATCAAAGCCGGCATGTACGAAAGCAATATCGAAACCATCGATTACCGTCCGATCACCAATGCTGCCACACGTATGGCGGCACTCAAGTCCGGGCAAATCGATTTTGTGCTCGACCCGGCGGTGCAGGATGTCATCAGCCTACGCAACGACAAAACCATCAAGATCTGGGAAGGCAGTGAAATTCGCGTCATCTATGTTGGTTTTGATCAGGCGCGCAATGAGTTGTTGTACTCAGATGTGAAAGGCAAGAATCCATTCAAAGATCGTCGTGTGCGTTTGGCCATGTACCAAGCCATCGACGTCCAAGCACTTAAGAGCGCTGTCATGCGCGGCCTATCGATGCCGACCGGGTTGATGTTGCCGGATGCCAAAGGTGCAGGTGTGCCTGCGGCAATGAACATTCGTCACCCCTATGACGTTGCCAAAGCCAAACAATTGCTCAAAGAGGCGGGATATGCCAATGGATTCGGCTTTACCTTGAGTTGCCCGAATGATCGCTACCTGAACGATGAAAAGATTTGTGTCGCGCTTGCCGGTATGTGGGCCAAAATTGGTGTCAAGGTCAAAGTTGAAACCATGACCAAATCACTTTTCTTTCCAAGAGTCCAAAACCGCGACGCCAGTGCTTTTCTGGCGGGATGGGGTGGCGGTTCGAGTGATGCCATCTTTATTTTGAAGCCGGTGATTCATGGCCGCGACGGCAAAGGTGCGGGCGAATCAAATTATGGGGATGCCAAGATCGAAGCACTCGATACGTTGATCGACAAACTCGAAGGCGAAATGAATCCGGTGGACCGGCAAAACATGATCAACCAATCGATGAAGATGATCCACGATGAAGTGCACACCATTCCCTTGCATACCCAGGTGATTCCATGGGCGTCACGCAAAAATATTTTTGTGGTGCACCGGCCGAACAATATACTCGGCATGATTTGGGTGAAGGTGAACTAGGTTTTTTGGCGGTCGGCACTGAATGCGCCGCCTGCTGCAGAAGGGCAAAAAATTCAAGGAATAATTGAAGTGGTCTGTGCGATTCACGTTCAAATTGATCGGAGACCAGTTTAGATTGCTCCCATTTTTTCCATTCAATCCAAATTACAACAATCTCGGAAAAGGAAGATGAGGGCAGCCGTCACATTAACTATCATTCCGCCGTTGCTCGTGTTGCTAGTGAGTTGTGCTTCGATCAGCGACGCGGCCCCTAGTGGGATGACAACCGTGAAAATGACCCCTAATCATCCGACGTAGCCGACGAGAATTA
>JAYTBF010000193.1:0-4061 GCA_043737175.1 Burkholderiales bacterium | reverse complement strand
CCGCCAGTGAATCGCCTCCTTGCCGAAATGTTTCCATGCGCGCACTACCCGGGAGAACGCCCGTCCACCACCCCCTTCAGCTAGCCCTTCCAGTTGTGCATTTTGTGAATTTCATCCATGACGAGCAGCTTAGCTCGTGGATTCCATGACTGGCGCTGTAACACATCTCGGTCCGGCAACACATCCCAGTTGAGGTATTGAGCATTAGCGAACAACTGCATCAACTGACGAGCAAGCGTAGTTTTTCCCACCTGCCGAGGCCCAGTCAACACCACCACCTTGGTGGTCAAATCTTTCAATGCCAATTCGTCAAGGTAGCGTTTCACTGATTAATCGTACATTAAATATAATAAAGTCGCGACTTTATTATTATATATGGCATAAAAGTCGCTTAAATTGATGCCGCCCAAGAAATTGGTACGGGCAGCGCCATCGGCGCGCCAATATGGGCGGACGGATGGAGGCGGTCGCGCGCTTTCCCGATGGTGCGGTCAAACTCAGCAACTTCGCCGATCTTTGCGCCATCGCCACGACCTGATTCACATTACGGAAAATTCAGCTTGGCTTTTGGATGCCACAGCGTTTCTTGTGGGCGGCCTTTTGCGGATCCGCTGGCTTTTCAACCAGTGCGTCAGCCGCAGTAAACGTGCATATTCTTGCTCATCCGTCTTTTTCCAAAGATCGTCTTTGACGATCCCACCCTTTGAAAATCCTAGTGACAGGTGCGGCGGGATTCATCGGCATGCGCACGGCCAAGCGCTGGTTAGAAAAATCCTCGCGCCATCAGGGAGTTCAACGTTAATTTAATCGATCACTCGCTTCAATATGGCTACTATCGCCAGATGAAAACGGCTTCAATTTCACAAACAAAAAACCAACTCAGCGCCCTAATCGATCAGGTTAGGCATGGCGAAACCATCGTTATCACCGATCACGACCGGCCCGTGGCCAAGCTGGTTCCAGCCCAGGCAGAAAATGACGAAGAGGCGGCTGGGGCGCTCGCGCAACTGGAGCACAAGGGGATTATCCGGCGCCGTAACGGCGAGGCCCATCGGCTGGTGCCTCGCATCAAACCGCGCGATGGCGTCAGCGCGGTGGCAGCCTTGCTCGAAGATCGCGAACCGGGCAGATGAGGTTTTGGGACAGTTCCGCCATTTTTCCGCTAATCGTGGAAGAGCGTACCAGCGATTACGCAACGGGTTACTACGAAGCAAACCCGGAACTGGTTGTGTGGTAGGACGCCAGCGTGGAATGTGCTTCAGCACTCGCGCCTAAAGCGCACCGGCATGCGAGCGCTATAACAAATACAGGCACTGCTGCGTGGACGAATTTGGCCTGTGCATTTCTGGAGGTGAATGTGGGCCATTACATTATCTAGGCAAGTCCTGAGCCGACAACTTGAACGACCTTGGTCGAAATCCCAAATCTCGTTCCGCATCAGAGTTATCAAACACTAAATCCTGATTCATGCGTTCCGCCATCGCCGATGACCAGTGCCGATAACGCGGTACTACGCGCAGACAAACGACGGTAAAACGAAATACCCACAGGGGAACCGAAAGCAAACGAGGGCGACTACCCAATGCCTCAAAAACCCGACTTACCATTGCGCGATAGGTCAGAGTATCCGCGCCTGAAATGTTGAAGTCGCGATTACTCGCGTTTGGGGAATCTAGTGCGCCGAAGCACGCGTTGGCGACATCCGCCGCGTGAACCGGCTGGCGTAAACCATTTGCCTGACCGAGGACAGGAAAAAAGCCAAAGCGGTGAATGAAGCGCGCAATATCCGAGACATTCTTGTCCCGCCCTCGGCCATACATTAACGTGGGGCGCAGAATCACCCATTCGATGCACTTACTCTCCGCCCAGGTACGGAAGCGTTCTTCCCCATCATCGAGCCGACGTGCAATGGCCTGTTCTTTAAGGTCGGAAGAACCATGCTTAGTGAAGCGGCTGGTGGAGGAAAGCGCCACAACGCGTCGTGCACCACACGCCTCCATCATTTCGAAGTAATTCGGTAACACCCATACTGGAGCAACGCAAATCCAGTGCACTACTTTCGGTACGCCACCCGAAAAAGCAACTCGGGATGATGATGTGTTTAACCACGTGACATTGTTACCCGATTGATCAATCGGCCGGCGAGAAAACGCGGTCACCCGCCAACCCGCCTGCGTCAGCAATGGCAGCAGACATTCCCCGACCAGGCTCGTCGCGCCGAGAACACCAACGCAAAGCTCAGCCACGGCCGATCATACGCTTGACGGTGTAGTACCCGGCGACCAAGCCAAACCGAAGCCATACCCCCAGCGCGACGAGGCCCATCAATACGCCCGGGTATTGGCGCCGAAAAAATTTGCGATAAAACCGCATCATCCCCTTGTGCTTGTGCCACTCCACGAAAATCGGGCGGCTTCGGCTGCTCACGCCCAAAGCGTGCGTTACCTGCGCAGTGGGTACAAACACAATCTTCCAGCCTTTTTCACGAAACCGCATGCACCAATCTAGATCCTCGCAATGCAGAAAATAACCTTTATCCCACGGCCCGACATCTGCCACCGCCGCGCGCTTGACCATCATGCAGGCACCTGAGATCGCCTCCACTTCTATTGGATAATTCGGGAGCGGCAGCTTGTGTAAATGAAAATCGAAGAACAGCTTGGGCCAACGATGAGCAAAACGGTTTAGGCCAAATGCACGCACAAATGAACGCCATGGAGTTGGCACGGCTCTACGCCCACCACCTTGCTCTGTTCCATCCGGATTAACGAGGAGCCCGCCCACCATACCCACTTGCGGATCAGATTCGAGTGCTTTAATCAACTTTTGGGCAGCACCCAAGTCAAGCGAACAGTCAGGGTTCAGAAATAGAAGGTGACGTGATGAGGAACGAGAGGCGCCGATGTTGCAAGCAGCAGCAAATCCCAGATTCTTTCGATTGCGGACGATACGTAGAGGTGCCTTTCCCGCAAAAACCTTTTCCAACAGCAAAATGCTTGAGTCAGACGAAGCGTTGTCAACAACAACAACTTCGTCGCATTGCTCCAAAACCGACTTGATGCAGTCCACAAGCAACGGGCCAGCGTTGTAGTTGACGACTACAACTGACAGCGAATAACTAGTCCCGTCATTCTTCGATTGACGCACATCCCCTGCAACACTTGTCACCACAAGCTGAACTTCAATACTCTCAAAACTCTCAACGGCCCCACCCTTCTTTTTGACTGAATCGTCCGGCGAGCTTTCCAGACTTCCGGAATACCCCTTATTGCATCTCGCTTGGCGCGCCAAACAGCATGCCCGCGTCCGGCCAGACTTGCTCCTAGGAGATATGCCACATTCAGTATCAAATGGGGAAGAAGAAAGACCCAGAACAAGGCCCCCGGCATATTCTTGAAGTAATTAAAAACCAGATTCCGCTGCCCGTAATAAACTGAAAACTCACTCCTTCGTCCCGTTAGTGCTGATCCAACGTGGCGTACCACTGACTCCGGAACATACCGCGAACCGTAACCAGCCAAGAGGAGCCTGAAGGCAACGTCAATGTCTTCGACGTAACAAAAAAAGCTCTCGTCGAACCCACCAATCGATACCAAAGCAGGATACCTGTAAAGTGCTGCGGCGGCGCACGGCGAGAAAATCGCTTCACCCTGCAAAAACCGGTCACCTGCACTGAGGCCGTGGCCGCGCCGCCCGGGCTTTCCAGCAACGGTCAAAAAATCTCCAGCTCCATCAAGTCGGGTCGGGTCTGCGTGATCAAGGAGTCGACTGCCAAAGGCAGCTGCCTCGGGATAACGTCGCGCCGCAGCCACCAATGCTGCAAGCCAGTCTGGCTCTGGGAAAGCATCCGGATTTAGCAATGCAATGAAATCCACCGTTTCGCAGAGTTTGATGCCCGCATTATTGGCGGCTGCAAACCCTCGGTTTTCATCAAGCTTCAACAACTGGTAGCTCGGGAATTTCTCCATGATCGTTGCGAGCAACCCAACATCATGACTTCCATTGTCGACCACCAGGACGCGCCCAGGTTCTAGAGTCTGGGTAGCAACAGCGCTCAACAC
>JAYTBF010000192.1:0-9752 GCA_043737175.1 Burkholderiales bacterium | reverse complement strand
ACGGCGTCATACGCTGACCCACAGGCTTGATTGCCCAGCCTCAAGGCTCATCAGACTGCCGCGCCGCATATACAATACCTAATTCGCAAGATATAAGGGTCAGAAGCTCTTGGAGACAAACGCCACCAACCGGTTTTTGCTCCAGTCACGGTTGAGGTAGGTGTAGCTGGCCTCGATGGCATTGGTGGCCTTAAGATAGGCGCCGGCATTCCAGCCCTCACCCAAATCATAGGTGCCGCCGACCTTGTAAACGGTGTAGGTGAGGACACTGTTGTTTTTGAATGTCTGTCTGCCAATCTGCGCATTCATGGTGAATTTGGGGAACACTTCCTGCGACCAGTTGAACTCGGCGAAAGTGGAGCCCTTGGAATTGACGACGCCAAAGGTGTCGCCGGTCGAGTAGGAATATTTGGCGCTGAACGGGCCACCGGCGAGGCCGACATAGACTTCATTGGTGTGGGGTTTTGCCATGGCAACCGTCAAGATCGGGCCCAGGTGGCTGGCGTGTGTGGTCAATGCTTCAGAGCCGATGTATTCGTAGCGCAGGTAGCCGATGTCCATGGTGATGTCTTTGACGAGCTCAAACTTGATGCCGCCAAACACATCCAGCTCGATCCGCCCGGCGCGGCCACGCAAGGCCGCCGGTGAGGTCGGCAGCGCCTGCAGCGCCACCGTCCTGGTGTCTTTGATCCAGTTGATGTTCGACAAAAACGCGCCCAGATAAAAACCGCTGGCATGGCTGTAATCAAGATTGAATTGCGCGGCGGGTTTTTCCGAGGTTTGTGAAATGCCGCGGTATTCGTATTCACTGTAGAGAGAAACTTTGGTCGCGAAGGTGTGTTCCGGTGTCGGTGCCGCTGGCTGCTGCGCATGGGCAACAGACGAAATCAGGGCGGCAACTGCGGCGGAGAGGGTGATAACAGTCGATGGCGCTTTCATACGATATTCCCTTATGTGAGTGGCAAACAAATCGTTCACTAGGAGGGTTAGCACATACCGTGCCATCTCTTGGCGCGCCAAAAAGGACCCAATTGGCTTGAAAAACAGACCTAAAATGATCTGAATGCGCAATGAATGCACTAATCCCAAGCCGGTCGATAGGTCGATGCACCAATTGTGGGCGGCCTCGGAGGTGTTCAAGGTCGTTCAGGGACGTTGTCTTTTTGTGACTTGGCGCGTTTCAAACAAAGATGATCCATCCCTGTGCCGCCGAAATTTTCAGCCGAGCTAAAATAAGCCATGTCCACACCCAATCCAAACCTCGACAAACTTACCGCACTCGCCCAACGCGTCGGTGAAGCCATCGCTGCCTCCCCTGCCGGTGCGCTAGAAAAAAACGCCCGTCAGCATTTCATATCGCAGTTGGCCAACCAGGGGCTGGTGACGCGCGAGGAGTTTGACGGGCAACGTCTGTTATTGGAAAAGACCCGTTTGAAACTCGCTACGCTGGAAGCAAAATTGACCGAACTCGAATCCCGCCCAGTCATTTCTGCTGCCAAAGAACAAGCCAAATAATGTCCCTCGCGGTATTGACCAGCCGTGCCCTGACGGGCATGGAAGCGCCACCTGTCACCGTCGAAGTGCATCTGGCCAATGGTTTGCCGTCCTTTACGATTGTTGGCTTGCCGGAACTGGAAGTAAAAGAAAGCAAGGACCGAGTGCGCGCCGCGTTGCTCAACGCACGTTTTGAATTTCCTGCACGACGAATCACCGTCAACCTTGCCCCGGCGGACTTGCCGAAAGACAGCGGGCGGTTTGATTTGCCGATTGCCATTGGTATTTTGGTTGCCACCGGCCAACTGCCGGGTGACAAATTACATCTGTATGAATTTGCCGGTGAGCTTGCCTTAACCGGTGATCTGCGCCCAATTCGTGGGGCATTGGCAATGACTCTCAAAGCGCATGGCGACGGCCGTGCTTTTATTTTGCCCAAGGCCTCGGCGGTGGAAGCCGCGCTGGTCACGGATGCAACCGTGTTGGCGGCTGACAATTTGTTGCAGGTGTGTGCCCATCTCGCCGGCCGTGAACTGATCGCACCTTATGTGCCGGTCGCCGAAGAACAAGTCGGTCGGATAACAGTGGCCGATTTTGCCGACGTCAAAGGTCAGAGTGCCGCCAAACGTGCGCTTGAAATTGCCGCGGCCGGTGGTCACAGCATTTTGATGATGGGCCCGCCCGGCACCGGTAAGACGATGTTGGCGCAGCGCTTTCCGGGCATATTGCCGGCCATGACCGATGCCGAAGCGCTTGAGGCGGCGGCAGTGCAGTCACTGACCGGGGGGTTTAAGTTGGCGCGTTGGAAACAACGGCCATTTCGCAATCCGCACCATACTGCGTCGGGTGTGGCGCTGGTGGGCGGGGGCTCCAATCCGCGGCCCGGGGAAATTTCGCTCGCCCATCATGGCGTGTTGTTTCTTGACGAGTTACCCGAGTTTGATCGCAATGTGTTGGAGGTGTTGCGTGAGCCGCTCGAGTCGGGCCGCATCACCATTTCACGCGCGGCACGTCAGGCGGATTTTCCGGCGGAATTTCAGTTGGTGGCCGCAATGAACCCTTGCCCGTGTGGTTACCTTGGGCACTACACCAATAAATGCCGTTGCACGCCGGATCAAACGCTGCGTTACCGCGCAAAAATTTCCGGCCCGCTGTTGGATCGGATTGATCTACAAATCGAGGTGCCGGCGGTGCCGCAGCTTGATTTGGTCAAAGCACAGCCTGGCGAGTCGAGCGTGGTGATTCGTGCCCGGGTCG
This sequence comes from Burkholderiales bacterium, assembly GCA_043737175.1. GTDB lineage: Bacteria > Pseudomonadota > Gammaproteobacteria > Burkholderiales > Usitatibacteraceae > UKL13-2. Next base: position 7,001 of record JAYTBF010000192.1, on the reverse strand, counting down.
AAGCCGCGTTTCAGCGCCAACTGGCGCGCCAGCAAAAACCCAACGCCAAGCTGGATGTGAAGGACATTGACCGATTATGTGCGCCAACCCCTGCCGGCGAAACACTGTTAAAGAGCGCCATTCAAAAAATGGGCTTGTCAGCACGTGCGTACCACCGGATTTTAAAAGTGGCGCGCACCATTGCTGATCTGGCCGCAAGTGAAACGGTTGAGGCCGCCCATATTGCCGAAGCGATTCAGTATCGGCGCATGGACAAAATGTCCACCATTTGAATCTTGCAGGGCACGCCGCTGTCGGCCGGTTACTGACGGTGCGGCAATTTAGCCCGTGAAATAGGCAAGCGAGGGCGGCGATTCATCTGCTGATGTCTCGCCGCCTTCGATTTGCACTTAAAAATGCCGTGCGCGCGAATCAGCCAAGATCAAAACGATCAAGGTTCATCACTTTGTTCCAGGCCGCCACGAAGTCGCGCACAAACGTTTGCTGCGCGTCGCTCGACGCATAGACCTCGGCGAGCGCACGCAGTTGCGAGTTCGAACCAAACACGAGATCGACCACGGTACCGGTCCACTTGACCTTGTTCGCAATCCGATCGTGTCCTGTCAACACACCGTCGCTGTCGGTGGATTTTTGCCATTTCGTGTTCATGTCGAGAAGATTGACAAAAAAATCATTGGTCAATGTTTCCGGCCGCAGCGTGAAGACACCGTGATTCGTCTGTCCGACATTTGTATTGAGTGCGCGCAGGCCGCCAATCAGAACTGTCATCTCGGGAGCGGTCAGGGTCAGCAAATTTGCCCGATCAAGTAACAACTCGACCGCCGCCGCTTCCTGTCCCTTCTGCACAAAATTGCGAAAGCCATCAGCGGTTGGCTCCAGTACCGCGAACGAGTCGACATCGGTTTGTGCTTGTGATGCATCCATCCGGCCCGGCGAGAATGGAACATTCAGCTCCTGGCCGGCTTTTTTTGCAGCAGCCTCAACAGCGGCACAACCGCCAAGAACAATCAGGTCAGCAAGCGAAACTTTCTTTTTGCCGGTTTGAGCGCCGTTGAAATCTTTTTGCACGGCCGCCAGCGTCTTGAGAACCTTCGCCATCTCAGCCGGCTGATTGACTTGCCAATCCTTTTGCGGCGCGAGGCAAATACGCGCCCCATTGGCACCGCCGCGCTTATCACTGCCGCGGAATGTTGATGCCGATGCCCACGCGGTCGTAACCAATTGCGAAATGGACAGGCCGGATGCAAGTAGCTTGGCCTTCAGCGCGTTGATCTCCGTCTCACCGATCAATTCATGATCGACTGCAGGAATGGGATCCTGCCAAATCTCCGGTTTTGCAGGCACCAGCGGGCCAAGATAGCGGGAGACCGGACCCATGTCGCGGTGCGTCAGCTTGTACCAAGCCTTGGCAAATACTTCTGCAAATTCCTTTGGATTCTTGTGGAATCGCTGTGAAATTTTTTCGTAGGCCGGGTCCATCCGCAGCGCAAGGTCGGCTGTCGACATCATGGGCGCGTGCCGCTTCTTTGGATCGTGGGCGTCGGGCACGGTGTCTTTGGCGGAGGCGTCCTTCGGCGTCCACTGGTGCGCGCCGGCCGGACTCTTCGTCAATACCCATTCGTACTTGAACAGGATGTCAAAATAGTCGTTGTCCCATTTGATCGGGTTGGTGGTCCAGGCTCCTTCCAATCCGCTGGTGACCGCTTCTCCGCCCATGCCGCTGCCAAAGGAATTTTTCCAGCCAAAGCCCTGTTCCTCGATGCCGGCACCCTCGGGCTCGCGACCCACATACTTGTCAGGGTCCGCTGCACCGTGCGTTTTGCCAAAGGTGTGTCCACCGGCAACCAGTGCCACCGTCTCTTCGTCGTTCATGGCCATACGGGCAAATGTTTCCCGCACATCCCGCGCCGAAGCAATCGGGTCCGGATTGCCATTTGGCCCTTGTGGATTCACATAAATCAGGCCCATTTGCACGGCAGCAAACGGATTGTCGAGTTGGCGATCGCCGCGGTAGCGCTGGTCGCCCAACCACTCGGTCTCGGGACCCCAGTAAATATCGTCCGGTTCCCACACATCGACGCGTCCGCCGGCAAAACCAACGGTCTTGAATCCCATTGAGTCAAGGGCGACGTTGCCGGCCAGAATCATCAGATCGGCCCAGGACAGTTTGCGGCCGTACTTTTGTTTGATCGGCCAGAGCAGCCGACGCGCCTTGTCGAGATTGCCGTTATCCGGCCAGCTGTTGAGGGGCGCAAATCGCTGTGTTCCGTTGCCCGAGCCGCCGCGGCCATCAGCAATGCGATAGGTGCCGGCGCTATGCCATGCCATGCGAATGAACAGTGGTCCGTAGTGGCCGTAGTCGGCGGGCCACCAATCCTGCGAATCGGTCATTAAGGCATGCAGGTCCTTGACCACGGCATGCAAATCAAGGGTCTTGAATTCCTTGGCGTAGTCAAACCCTTCGTCCATCGGGTTGGACAAAGGAGAGTGCTGGCTCAGAATTTTCAAATTCAGTTGATTGGGCCACCAGGCTGCGTTTGTTGTGGCGCCAGCCATTGCCTGTTTGCTCGCCCCACCGGTGAACGGGCATTTTGAGTCGTTGGTCATCTTTTTCTCCAGTCGTTTTCGTTATCCATTACCGTAGATATACGATACGCCCTCGGCGTGATTCATTCCAATTGATTTTATGAACCCGACCGATAGCAACTTCCTATTGCAACCGACTGGAAGGACCAATGATCCGCCCGAATTTTTTGCATCGTCATCAACGCAAACATTTTTTAAATATTGGCGCGGCCGCTGCCGGGCGTATCATGGTGTATCCCGCACCTCTGGAGTTTTCGAGCAAAATTGTCGCTATGTGCGCATCCGCAATCGAGTTTTTTGAATATCAGTCCCCACACTTCGCAGCAACCCCATAAACACCACGATACGCCGCGTTGGCTGCTGGCGTTATTGCTGGCCGCATTGGGCATGCTCGGTCCGTTTGCGATCGACACTTATATTCCGGCCTTTGTGGGTATGGGCCGCGACCTGCAGGCCAGCACGCTGCAAATGCAGCAGACCTTGTCGGTGTATCTGGCGGCATTTGCTTTTATGTTTTTGTTTCACGGTGCCTTGTCGGATAGTTTTGGTCGCAAGCCCATCATCGTCGGTGGATTGATCGGATTTTTGATCGGCTCCATCGGCTGTGCGTTGTCGAACGACATTGCGACCTTGGTGTTTTTCCGCGGGGTGCAGGGCCTGTCGGTGGGCGCGGGCATGGTGGTGGGGCGTGCCATGATCCGTGACTTGTTTAATGAAACCGAGGCGCAGAAGTTGATGGCGCTGGTGACACTCTGGTTTGGCATCGCACCGGCGATTGCCCCCATCATTGGTGGTTATTTGTATATTTGGTTTGGCTGGCACGCCATCTTTTGGTTTTTGGCAATCATCACCTGTGCGTTGATTGCCGTGATTGTCTCGACGATTCATGAAACCCTGCCACCTGAAAAGCGCCAACCGTTTCGTCCGCGTCCGTTGTTTGCCGGTTATCGCGCGGTCGGTGCCAATGTGCCATTTTTATTGTTGTCATTGGCGGTGGGATTTAATTTCAACGCATTTTTTCTCTACTTCATGTCGTCGCCGGTGTATTTGCCGGAGACGTTGAAATTGGAGCCGCAACAATTTGCGTGGTTGTTTATTCCCGGCATCGCCGGCATCATGACCGGCGCGTTTATTTCCGGGCGGGTCGCTGGCAAATATAGCTACGCCAAGACCATCTGGCTGGGCTATCGCTTTATGGCCGGCGCAGCGGTTTTGAATTTGTTGTACGTGGGTTTCTTCACCTCATCGGTGCCGTGGGCAATTGTTCCCATTTATTTGTACGCTGTGGGTAGTGCGATGGCGATGCCGTCTCTGTCCCTAAAAGTCATGGATATGTTCCCTACCCGGCGCGGCATGGCCGCGTCGTTGCAGGGATTTGTATCGGGATTAATCAATGCCGTCGTTGCCGGATTGCTCTCCCCCGCCGTTTCACATTCACCGCTATGGCTGGCCATTGCCATGTTGTTGCTGATGCTGGCGGGGCTGGTCTGCTGGCTTACTTATCAGCGCATCGCCGGGGGTGCGGCGGCAGGGCGTCCGGCGATTCGAAAAGAAAAATTGTAATCATGCAAACGACCCACACAAAATTTAATATCAAGTCCATTCAGGCCTCATGGCAGGCATTCGATGCCAAGGTGCATCTTCGCCAAATTCAGAGTGAAGCGGATTACGCGCGCATGGCTGCCCTGATGAATTGTGTACTGGATGCGGTGGGTGACGGCGAAGATCATCCGCTTTCAGGCTTGCTTGATTTGCTGGCTGACCTGGTTTCAATGTATGAACAACAGCATCACCGGATAGAAGCGGCAGAGCCCGGCGAGACGCTGCGGTTTTTGATGGAATCACGGGGCTTGAAACAAGCTGATCTATCGGCGATCATTGCGCAAGGCAATCTGTCGGCGACTCTGGCGGGGAAACGAAAGATCAGCGCAACACTTGCAGGCAAACTGGGGAAATTTTTCGGGGTCAGTCCGGCTGTGTTGGTGCCGTCGTAACGCGCTGTTGTAGCGACATTTTGTAACCCATCCAAAAAAACGTGCACCTTCATAGCTGAAGTAGTAACATCACTACATTTTCAGCGCGCGAGGTTTCATCATGCCGATCACCACCGTATCAAGCCGCGAATTTAATCAGGATGCAAGCGGCGCAAAAAAAGCCGCCAAACGCGGACCTGTTTTTATCACTGACCGTGGCCGACCCGCACATGTGCTGTTGACCATCGAGACGTATCAAAGCATGGCGGGTGGGCAAACCAACATCGTTGATTTGCTGTCGATGCCGGGTGCGGAAAATATTGAATTCAAGCCCCCGCGCGCCGGAAAGCTATATCGCCCGGCAGATTTATCCTGATGTTTGTTCTGGACACGAATGTTGTTTCCGAGCTGCGCCGGGCGGGTGCCGTCAAAGCAAATCGAAACGTGACAACCTGGGCCAGGAGCGTGCAGACAGGCGCTTTGTTTCTGTCGGCCATCACCATTCTGGAGCTCGAAACGGGCGTGCTGCTGGTTGAGCGCCGTGATCGCGTGCAAGGGGCGGTGCTGCGCGCCTGGCTTGACCGTCATGTGCTCACTGCGTTTGCGGGGCGGGTGCTTGCTGTTGATACGGCGGTTGCACAACGCTGCGCCGGGCTTCATGTGCCAAATCCAAAGTCTGATCGTGACGCACTCATCGCCGCGACAGCGCTGGTGCATGGCATGACCGTGGTTACCCGAAATGTGGCTGACTTTGAAACAACTGGTGTGGCGATTTTGAATCCGTGGCAAAAAGCATCACAAAAAGACAAATAAAATAAACGCAGAATGGCAACATGGTGGCTTTGATGAATTGTGTGCTGGACGCTGTGTGTGATGATGAAGATCATCCGCTTTCAGGCTGGCTTTATTTGTTGGCTGATCTTGTTTCCAGATATGAGCAACAGCATCACCGAATCGAAGCGGCAGAGCCAGACGAGACACTGCTGTTTTTGATGGAATCACGGGGCTTGAAACAAGCTGATCTATCGGCGATCATTGCGCAAGGCAATCTCTCGGCGATTCTGGCGGGGAAACGGAAGATCAGCGCAACACTTGCAGGCAGGTTGGGGAAATTTTTCGGGGTCAGTTCGGCTGTGTTGGTGCCGTCGTAGTAGGTGATGTGAAAAACGTGGTCCCCAATTTCTCGTCCCCAATTCCTCCCGATTGGCAGCAGCGTCCGTGCGCTCATCAGCAAGATGACAGGTGGATCGGATTCGTGCAAGTTGGTGTACCCGTCACCGAGCAAGGTATCCGACGGCCCCGGCTCGCTTACTGAACCAGGAATGCAGTCGAGAAGTTTCTTAGTACAGCGCAGAGCAAACATGGGTTGGAACTATTTCCGATTCAAAAGCGATAAGGCAATTGAAGGGTTGAGGCAAAAAATAGTACGAGCCTGAACATCGCTTTGAAGTTTTCCATCGATGTTTCCCGAATTGTCGGGCATAGCTGCCGCAAGGAAGCCAGATAAACACTAGCACTGGTGCGGCTTTCAGGCCATAAATGCCCTGAAATGTCCGCGGATACTGGTGTTTATCTGGTTTTCGTTGTAGCCGATTGTCTGAGAATAAATCGAACCAGTCCCCGTTATTTTTTCTTCCCGGCGTCTGCTTTCGCCATTTTCGCATCCTGCTTGCCGAGCTCTTCCTTGGTCAGTTTGACCTTCTTGACCTTTTCGCTCTTGCCCTTTTCCTTAACCACTTTTTCCTTTTTCACTTTTTCCTTTTTCACCACTGGCTCCGCCAACGCCTGTTTCTCCAGCCGTTTCTCTTGCTTGGCCGCCACCTCTATCAGTTTTTTGTTTTTTTGGCCTTGCCTTCTTGCCTTCAACATTGATGCGTGACTCAATTGAACCTCCTGTGATGAAACATTAAATGACCCTCTATTTTGTTCTGATTTTGCCATCTGCGCTGATCCATCACTTCCATATCCCAGAAACGATGGCCATGATCGTTCACCACCCCATATCTGCAATTCATCCATTCTTCGTTGCCGAGCTTAATCGCAAACGCGATACTATCCGCTCACTTTCTTCCCGGGACAATCAAATCATGAACCATCCATCGACAACGCATAGCTGGAACCGCGTCACCCTTTCCCTGCTCGCCCTTTGTCTGGTCTTTTCCACGTCAGTTCGCGCGCTGGACGCAGGCAATACCGATGCCGTCTTGGCAAAAAGCATCGAAGCTACCTTGGCGCCACACTTCAAAGCAGATGATCCAGGGGCCACGGTGATCGTTACGCGCGACGGCAAGACGCTCTATCGCGGCGCGTTCGGGCTGGCGGAGGTGGAAAAGAAAACGCCGCTGAAACCCGACGACGTGCTGCGCATCGGTTCGGTGACCAAGCAATTCACGGCAGTGGCGATATTGATTCTGGCCGATCAGGGAAAGTTAAACACGGAAT
>JAYTBF010000191.1:0-1553 GCA_043737175.1 Burkholderiales bacterium | reverse complement strand
GGCGGGCTATTTACATGAACTCTTCCAGGTAAAAGTATTGCGCTCTCGAGCGCGGCAACATTGCACAATCCCTGCGCGTCCAACCACCCGGCCTGGCCGATTTGGCCCGGAGTTGAGATAGCGCAACAAGCGGCGGGCAATTTTGGTCAATGATGACCGTATTGGCCGCGATACGGCGTGCCGATGGTCTGGATTTCCACCCTTGGGGAAGCGTGATGAATACATGGCTTACGAGCGGTGCAATTGTATTGTCGTTTTTGACCTTGGTCGGTGTGTTTTTTTTCGTCGTGACACGAGGCGCATTGCTGGTTCGCGAGCTCTCACCGGCGGCGGTCGATGAAAAAGCCCATGTCTATCCGATTTACTCGAACATGCACCTCATCAAACTGGTTGACTACCAGCCGATCATTTCGGCGATTCTGCTGTTTCAATATCACCGGCTGGTTGCAAAAATAGTCGCCGGTCTCAAACGCACGGATTTGACCAACCGGCAAGTGCTGATCACCTCCTGCGCATTCGGCAATGTCATTCCACGGGTGGTGAAAGCCGCGATCAGTGCCGGTGCCAGACGTGTGCTCATCGCCGACATCATCCTCAACGAGCTTGAACACGCCCGAGGCAAACTCACCAACTTCTCGGACAAGGTGGATTTCATCGAGGAAAACGCCACGGCCATGCGGCTGGCAGACGGTGTGGTGCATGCCAATATCATGTTTTTTCTGCTGCACGAACTTCCACACCCGCTCAAAGGTCAGGCTCTGGATGAGGCCGGGCGCATGCTCGACTCCGGCGGCAAACTGTATCTTGCGGAATTTCACCGCCCCGACTTATGGGTATTACGTGCCCTGAGCTGGACCTATTTCAAGGTGTTCGAGCCACTTGGTTTGGCATTGTGGGATAGCCACGATCCACTGCATTATTTGCAGCGAAGCGGCCAATGGACCTGCACGCGCACCACCTACTTTTTTGGCAACTTCCAGGTCATTACCGCAACCAAAAAATAGCCGGTTAGACACTTTCCAACAACGCCACCGCACCCAAGCCACCATCGGCACAAATACTGACAATGGCTTTTTTACCCGCGCCCATGGCCGCGAGTTGTTTGGTTGCCTGTGACAGGATACGTGCACCGGTTGCCCCAAACGGATGACCAATGGAGACACTGCCGCCGTTGGGATTGAGTCGCTCCCACGGAAATTTGCCAAGCGCTTGATCGACTTTCACTTTCTCGCGCAAGAACGCTTCGCTCTCGATGGCGGCAATATTGCACAATACCTGCGCGGCAAACGCCTCATGAATTTCCCACAGGTCGATATCCGCCAATGTTAAGTTGTGACGCGCCAACAAACGTGGAATCGCGTAAGCCGGGGCCATCAATAATCCCTCGCTAAAAATATCCACACCGGCCATTTCGTAATCGAGCAGTTTCACGCGCGGTGACGACGATGGCAATTTAGCGACACCCTCCGCATTGCCCACCCAGATGGCGGCGGCGCCGTCTGTCAGTGGCGACGCATTGCCCGCCGTGATGGTTCCCGTACCACTGCGATCAA
>JAYTBF010000190.1:0-1560 GCA_043737175.1 Burkholderiales bacterium | reverse complement strand
GTCGTCGAGCGCGTTGAGCATTTTCATCGCCGCCGACACCACCGTGTTGTATTGCAAACGGGTGTAGTCATGATTGGCCTGCTGAAGAATGCTATGTATTTCGAATCGCAGTTTTTTTGCACCCGCAGATAAATTTTCAAACCCCTTTACTGGTGCGCCGGTCGAGCCATTTTTGCTCCAAACACCGTATGTATAAAGGCGTTTCAAAAACCGATAAACACCTTCCGCACCCGAGTCCGACCAGGCAGCACTTTGCTCGGGCGGACCGGCAAACATCACATAGGCGCGCGCCGTGTCGGCACCGAACTTGGCGATGATGTCTTTGGGTTCCACCACATTGTTTTTCGACTTGGACATTTTTTCCATGCCACCAAGTGTCACCGCCAAACCATCATCGACCGCCGTGGCACCAGTCGGGCGGCCCTTGTCGTCGTGCTGCACCTTCACTTCGTCTGGATAGTACCAACGCTTTTTTCCGGCTGCATCGGCACGGTAAAAACACTCCGCCGACAACATGCCCTGCGTAAATAGATTGGTGAACGGCTCGTCGAACTTCACCAGACCCCGTTCCCGATCATTCGGGAACCAACCCTTGATGTCGCGCATGACCTTGGTCCAAAAGCGCGCGTACAACAAATGCAAAACGGCATGCTCGATGCCACCGATGTATTGATCCATCGGCATCCAATAATCGTTGCGGGCATCAACCATGCTGTTGGCTGCATCCGGCGAACAATAACGCATGAAGTACCACGACGAATCCACAAAGGTATCCATGGTGTCGGTTTCACGTTCGGCCGGCTTGCCGCATTTTGGGCAGGCACAATTTAAGAAGCGCGCATCCTTTTTCAACGGGTTGCCACTGCCATCCGGAATCAAATCTTCCGGCAAGATCACCGGCAAATCTTTTTCCGGCACCGGCACAACACCACATCCCGGTGAATCCGGTCCACCATGACAGTGAATAATCGGAATGGGGGTTCCCCAATAACGTTGCCGCGAAATGCCCCAATCCCGCAAGCGCCAGGTGGTTTTGCGCTCGCCGCCACCGGCCTTGGTTTGTTCGGCGACGTAATCGATGGCCTGGTCAAAGGTCAAACCATTCATGGGGCCGGAGTGAATACACAAACCCCGCTCCGCGTAAAACGCCTGCCATGATTCGGTTGTGTACGGCTTACCCAGGTCGATGACCGGCTTGATGGCCAATTTGTATTTGGTTGCGAAAATAAAATCACGTTCATCGTGCGCCGGCACACCCATCACCGCGCCATCACCATAGGTCATCAACACATAGTTGCCAACCCACAGCGGGATTTTTTCCTGCGTGAGCGGATGAACAACAAACAAACCGGTGGGCACGCCTTCTTTTTCTTTGAGCGCCAATTCAACTTCGGTGGTGCCGCCTGCCTGGGCGTTTTTAATGAATGTCGCCACAGATGGATTGTTTTTTGCCGCGTGCACTGCCAGTGGATGCTCCGGCGCCACGGCACAAAATGTCACCCCCATGATGGTGTCGGCGCGGGTGGTAAACACAAACAACTTGCCGTCTTGAATCAACGG
>JAYTBF010000189.1:0-4101 GCA_043737175.1 Burkholderiales bacterium | reverse complement strand
TCATAGCGGGTGAGGTCCTGATTGATATGACCCGGCTTTAACAAATCCGAATATTTCAATTTTGGATCAGTCAGGCGATATGAATTGTATGGGATGTACATTTCACGCTTGCCAACCAAGGTCCAATCATATCGATCGGTCGCACCGTTGTACATACCGAAGTCATCGTTGGTACGCAATCCGTCGGCAGCGGTGCCTGGATTGTCATAGGCAACGTTTGGCGCCAAACGAACACGGCGCTGACCCGGGTTATAGGTCCACGCAGAACGCGGTTCCTTTGCTTGATCAACCGTGTCTTTCACCAACAGGATCTGGCCGGCCAAACGCGCCGGCGCAGTTACTTCCTGCAAATAATTTAGGATCAGGTTTGGCTCCCGCTGTGCAGGCGTCTTGCTCAAATTGCCGTAGGCCAAATCATATTCATATTCGAACTTGACCAACGCATAGTCGCCAGTTGCGGTAACAGCGGCTTGCGCCCAATGTTGGGCAAAGGTGTCACCTTTGTAATGCAACTGCATATTCCAAATGGCTTCCAATCCGTTTTTTGGGATCGGGAATGGCGTGCCACCGGTACACCCAGCCACACCATTGCCGCCTGTAGAAAGCTTGGCTTTGGCCGCACAATCCTTGGTTTCTTTGTAATGTCCTTCCGGATAGGCCGCAGATCGACGCGATTGATACACCGGCAATTTGTAATTTGGATACTGCTTCAACATTGCCATTTGGCCGGGGGACAAGTTATCTTTGTATTTGTCCATATTGGCCGCATTAATCGTGAACAATGATTTGTCCGCGGAAAATGGATCGGGGTAGTTGCCCTGCGCCTTGAAGTTCACACCAGCCGGTACTTTGGTCAAACCACCATCCCATGCTGGAATCGTGCCTGCGGCATTACCAGCTTTTTCTGCGCCCATTGGCGTCAAGGTGGTGCCGAGTTTGGCGAGATCAGCGGCAGCCAGCTGCGCGTAACCAGCAGTGGAAATTGCCAATGCGCCCAAGCCCGCCGACACAAATGCTACGAGTCGTTTCGCTTTCATTATTATTCCTCCGAAAATTATTGGTCTCAAAACGGATGTTGCCCGCAGAAGCTCTCTCTGCGAAACACGAGCCGGCGTTTCTTATGAAACGCCGGTCGCAAAAAACGGTTTACAAATTAGAACGAATAGGACACGACCAGCGAAACAAAGTCACGATCCTTCACCGGATTGGCTGAGGAACAGAACGACGCCCCCTGAACCGGAATCTGCAAAGCCAACGTGGTTTGTGCCGGGCTAACAATGGTGTCCGTACCACAATACGACCTGCCACCAAAATAATTGGTATAGGACAAGTCGATGCTGAGCTTACGCTGGTAGTCAAAGTTGGCACCAAGTGAAAGTGACTTCACACCCTCGTTAAAGGATTGTGAAACACCCTTGATATCATGATTAAACGCAATCCGCGGCGCAAAATTTGCACCCATGATGGCATTGGCGTATTCCAAGCGGCTGACCAGACGGTAACCGTAAGCCGACTCTGTCAGGAAGCCGTCAGTCTGTACGGATCCCGCTTGCGAGGCAATGCTGCCTTGCGAGGTTGCGGGCAAAAATACCGCCGGGCCGTTGTATTTAATGTCCTGACGCAAACCGTGAAACTTGTTATAACCGAACTCACCCACCACCACCAACTGCTCGGCACCAAAAATCGACGCAACAGTTTTTGTACCGGTGATTTGGAATTGGCTCATTTTCGACCGATCCCAGCCACGCTGATAGGTGCCGTTAGGAATCAAGCCGGCGGCCGACGCGCCAAAAGGTAATGAGGCACTCACCGTACCAGGAATCGTCAGGAATCCGGTGTTGAGGTTAGGCGCACCCAATGCGGCCAATAACAATTCCGGCGTGGAGTATTGGATGGGCTGGTTCGGCCGATACGAATACTCACCTTGCAATGCGATCCCCATTGGACCCTGGGTATTAAAGCTGAAGCCACTCAAACGAATATTCTCCGGATACTCGGCAAAGTAGGATGCCGTGCCGGTGTGATTAACCGGCACGCCCAATGGACCACCCGTTAACGCGGAAGTCACTGTTCCTTTTACGCCTGAGAAAAACGGGATGCGGCTATGGTAATTGATGTAATACAGCGCAAATTCCGTATTGTTGAAGTTTGATGCCAGGTAACGCAGCGCCACACCATACTGGCCGTGATCCGATGGCGTTCTGTCGGCACCACGCAGTGCCCAAACTTGGGCAGCCGGATGAAACGGGCCATACAAGGCTTGCGCAGTTGCGCCAACGCCAGGCGTCTGCAACGGCAACGGATTTATCACACGCACGCCTGTCAAATCACCACGGCGGCCGAAACCGACAAACACACGGTCCGAATCGTCGGACGCAAAGTCGTTATTGCTCCAGTACGATCCGCGTGGATCAAGTTTGGTTTTGTCGTGGTTAAACTGAATAAACGCTTCCAAACTGGCCGCCTTAGTCAATTCCAAGGATGCCCATACGCTTGAGGTCGGCAAAAATGCTTCTTTTAATTCCGCACCAGGCGTACGCAACTTCACCAAATCAACCGAGTTGACCACGTTAATACCGCCGGGGATGAAGGTTGACTCGCCCCATGAAATTACCTGATTACCGGCACGCATATTCAGATTTTTGCCACCAACTTCGAAACTCTTGGTAATAAACGCGTCAAGAATACGGGCGTCTTGACCCATGCGCTTCTTACCCAGTGTACCGAGCTCACTTTTGTTGCGATTGGCAAAGTCAACAAAGTACGTACCGCGAATCAACATGCCCCAATCCTGCCACTTGGCGGACAACTCATGGGTGCCTTTTACGACATTGGCAAAAGCTTCATTCTTTTTATAGTTGCGGGTGCCGTCGTCTTCGTTCACCGAACGTGACGTACCACCATTGGCCAAGCCGATCAGACTTTTGTCTGCGTCACTCGTACGAACGGATAAACCATACGAAAAAGTGGAGTCAAAACTACCGGCGATGCCGCTGTCGAATTTAAATTGTGCGGCTGAGGCACTGCCTGCAATAGCCAAACCAACGGCCAGCGCCGACAGTTTTAAAACCGGGGCTAAAAATACGCGTGTTGAATGTACTGTTGACATCTCTTTTTCTCCTTGACGGGTGTAACTATTTAAATTTGGTCAAACGTTTTACAAACACATCTCACTCAACGCAACAATCATTGCGTTGATGTAAATAATGATTGTATTTACTAATTCGTATATGCGTGCATCTTACCGGAAAAGGGTGTGTTAAGTGTTGTATTCCCACACGAATTTGGCTTAAAAACAAATGCGGCGGCGCACAAAAAAACCCGCTAGTCATTAATATTTTTCACTCGAAAAAAATGTTCGCGGGAAAAATCCAACGCCAGCCTTACAGGGCTTCGAAAAGTCCTGCTGCACCCATGCCTGTGCCGATACACATGGTCACCATTCCCCATTTTTGTTTGGTACGGCGCATGCCGTGAATCAGTGTCGCCGTGCGAATGGCGCCGGTCGCCCCCAAGGGATGGCCAAGGGCAATTGCACCGCCCTGTGGATTCACCCGATCCGGATTCAAGCCCAGCTCTTTGATGACCGCTAACGCTTGCGCGGCAAACGCTTCGTTTAATTCAATCCAGCCCAAATCGTCCTGATGAACGCCAGCTTGTTTTAATACTTTTGGGATGGCCTTGATCGGGCCGATGCCCATAATTTCGGCAGGCACACCCGCGACCGCGAACGAATGAAACTTGGCCAGCGGCGTGATGTTGTATTTTTTCAGCGCGCGCTCGGACATGAGAATCACCGCGCCGGCACCGTCTGACATTTGTGATGAATTGCCGGCTGTGACGGAACCACGTGCCGCAAAAACCGTTTTGAGTTTCGCAAGTGATTCAAGGGTTGAATCGGGCCGCGGACCTTCATCCTGATCTGCCACTTTCTTTTTGTGTTTGACTTCGCCGCTGGCAAAGTCCGGCGACGCGGTATCAATTTCATAAGGGACGATTTCGTCGCGAAACAATCCTTCGGCGATGGCTTTGGACGCCTTTTGATGGGACGCAACCGCAAAGGCGTCTTGTTGCTCGCGGGTAATCTGCCACTGTTTGGCG
>JAYTBF010000188.1:0-4126 GCA_043737175.1 Burkholderiales bacterium | reverse complement strand
CGAGGGCAATGAAAATCGCACCATCTTCGTTAACTTCGATCAGAGCCGCGACGAAATGCTCTATGGCAGCAAAGGCAAAAATCCGTTTAAGGATTTGCGCGTACGTCAGGCGGTCTTGTTGACCATCGACGTTCCGGCGATCCACAAAACGGTGATGCGCGGACTTTCGCTGCCTACCATGTCGATGATTGCGCCGCAGGTGCGCGGCTACTCAAAGGATCTGGAAAAACGGCCCGCAGTCGACATCGAAAAGGCTAAAAAATTGATGGCGGAAGCGGGATTTTCCAGCGGCTTCGACGTCACGTTCGATTGCCCGAACGACCGCTACAAGAATGACGAAAAAATATGTACCGCCATCGCGGGCATGCTGTCCAAAATTGGTATCCGTATCAAGCTCAACTCGATGCCCAAGGCCGCATATTTTCCCAAGATTCAAAAAAGCGACACCAGCATGTTTCTGTATGGATGGGGCGTCCCAACCTTCGACTCGCTTTACACATTGCAGGAAATTATCCGTACCAAAGGCGTAGGTGCCGATGGCGCGAACAATTATTCTGGTTACTCGAATCCAAAGGCGGATGCGGCCATCGAAAAACTGAAAACCGAAATCGATTTCAAGAAGCGCGCTGAATTGACCCGGGAAACCCTGTTGATTAATCAGGCCGATGTCGGCCACATCCCGCTGCACCACCAGATGATCCCGTGGGCAATGAAGAAAAGCGTCAGCGTAGCCCATCGCGCGGATAACGGGCTTTATGCGATGTCGGTGGTGCTGAAGTAGCGAAGGGGTTTTGAAGGTGAAGCAGGTGCCACCGCGCCCGACCCCTCGCTTCACGCTTCCCCACTCCCTCCTGCCGGCGGCGAGAGTACGGTTGCATTGCGTCATGCGGCTTTCGTACGCACTTCTTCCGGCGTTTTTCGTCGCCTTCATTACCGTCACGCCTGCCAAAACCCTTCGCTACGCCACCCAGGACGAACCGCAGACGCTCGACCCGCATTCGGCGAGCCTCGCCGTCACGACGCGGCTGCTTTCGAATGTGTACGAAGGCCTGGTTGGGCGCGACAAAAATTTCAAATTGGTGCCGTGGCTAGCGATCTCGTGGTCACAGACTGACGCGCTCACGTGGCGCTTCAAGCTGCGGCCGAACGTGAAATTTCACGACGGCGCGCCGTTCACCGCTGACGACGTGGTGTTCTCGATGGAACGCGCTCTCTCCGCCAACTCGCAAATGAAATCAACGGTGCAAGGGGTCGCAAAGGCAAAAAAGATTGACGATCTGACCGTCGACCTCACCATGCGCGAACCAAACCCGGTGCTGTTGAATCACTTGTTTGGGTTTCGCATTATGAACAAGGCATGGTCAGTCAAGAATAATGCGGTCAACCCACAGAACTATAAAGACAGGGAAGATACTTTTTCCTCGCGCAATGCCAATGGCACCGGCCCGTTTATGCTGAAGGAGCGGCAGACCGACGTAAGAACGGTGCTGATTGCAAATCCAAACTGGTGGAACAAAACAAGTCCGGAAAAAGGCAATGTGACCGAAGTGGTATTGCTACCGATTAAATCGAATGCAACCCGTGCTGCCGCCCTGCTCTCGGGCGAAGTTGATTTCGTGAACGATCCGCCACCGCAAGATATTGCGCGCCTCAAATCAGTAACGGACATAAAGATTCTCGAAGGCCTCGAAGCACGCGTGCAATTTCTGATGTTCGACACGCAACGCGATGAACTGCTCTACTCGAACGTCAAGGGGAAAAATCCGTTCAAGGATGTGCGCGTCCGTCAGGCAATCGCGCATGCAATCGACATTCAGGCGATCAAATCCAAGGTAATGCGCAACCTTTCAAACCCTATCGGTTCAATCATCACCTCGACCGATCAGGGTTATGCGAAAGATGCCGACAAACGGCTGCCGCTTGATCGCGACAAAGCGAAGAAACTGCTCGCCGAGGCGGGCTATGCGAATGGCTTTGCCGTCACGCTCGATTGTGGCAACAACCAGCCCGCTGCGGATATTTGTCAGGCAATTTCGCCGATGCTGGCGCAGATTGGCATCAAAGTGACGCCAAATATTGTTCCGACGTCAAACTATTTTTCCAAACTACAAAAATTCGACACCAGTTTTTATCTGCTGAGCTGGGGCACGCCGACGTCAGACGCCTTATCGACATTGCAATATCTGCTACGCACGAACGATGGTGCTGGCACCGGTAACGGCGATGGCAACTATGGCCGCTATTCAAATCCGAAATTTGATCGCCTGGTCGATGCATTCAAAGTTGAACCTGACCGGCAAAAACGCGACGCCATGATTCGCGAGGCCCTGCTGATCCTGAGCACTGATTTGCCGGTGCTGCCGCTTCATCAGGCGATCATCCCGTGGGCGATGCGCAAGAACGTTTCCGCAATCTTTCCGCCCAACAGCGTGGCGTATTTTTTTCGATTCAATATCCAATGAAGCGACGCCGAAAAAGGTAGATCGCCACTGGGCGCGGCTTTTCAGGCGAAAATGCCACGCAATGCCCACCAGTGCTATGAGTTTGCCATCCGTTTTTAACAGGTGGCTTCATGCTGCGGACCGCCAATCCTGACTTCAATTGGTAATAAAGTTATAATTCGCCGCTGCCCGTCGAGGCGACTCGATGGGTAATTTTATGTCCGGGTTTAAAATTTCCTGAACACCTTGATGAACTTGCCCCGCTTGCGACCAGAAGTTGCCATGTGGAGGCGCCTCGAACAACCGATATGACCCCATGAACCGATGTAAATCTGACTGTCTATTTTCGGTGAACGCCGCTATTTGCGCGTTATCGTTGGCATGCATAATCGGCACGGCGGAGGCGAAGACACTCCGCTACGCGAGCCAGGATGACCCGCAAACGCTTGACCCGCACTCTGCCAACCTGGTGGTGACCAATCGGGTGCTTTCGCAAGTCTATGAAAGCCTCGTGATGCGCGATAAAAATTTCAAGCTGGTGCCGGCGTTGGCGCTGTCATGGAGCCAACCCGATCCGAAAACCTGGCGGTTCAAGCTGCGTCCAAACGTGAAATTCCATGGTGGTGAGGCTTTCACCGCTGACGACGTCGTGTTCTCGGTTGAACGTGCACTCAACCCATTGTCGCAACTGAAGTCCGCCGTCCAAGGCGTGGCGAGCGCCAAAAAGATCGACGCCCTCACGGTCGATCTGATCATGAAAGAGCCGAATCCGGTATTGCTGAATCACCTGTTCAATTTCCGCGTGATGTCGAAAGAATGGGCGGTCAAGAATAAGACTGAGAACCCGCAAAACTACAAGGATCGCGAAGATACCTTTGCCTCGCGCAATACCAACGGTACCGGGCCGTTCAAAGTGACCCTTCGCCAGCCGGACATCAAGACCGTGTTGGTGGCGAACGCCGATTGGTGGAACAAGAATAGCCCGGAAAAAGGCAACCTCACGCAGGTTGATTTGCTGCCCGTGAAATCCAACGCGACGCGCGCTGCCGCGCTGCTTTCCGGTGAAGTCGATTTCGTGCTCGACCCGCCGCCACAGGATATTGCGCGCTTGAAACAGAATCCGAACGTGAAAGTCATCGAAGGCCGCGACGCGCGCGTGCAGTATCTGGCGTTTGATCAATCGCGCAGTGAGTTGCTCTACAGTGATGTGAAAGGCAAAAACCCGCTCAAAGATGTGCGCGTGCGTCAGGCAATTGCGCATGCCATCGACATCGATGCGATACACGAGAAAGTCATGCGCAATTTGTCGGTACCGATCGGCACGATGGTGACCCCGGACGTGCGCGGTTACAGCAAGGTTGCCGACAAGCGTCTTGCCTTTGACCTTGAAAAAGCCAGGAAATTACTCACCGAGGCCGGCTATCCGAACGGATTCTCCATTACCCTGGATTGCGGCAACGTTCAACCCGCAGCCGACATCTGCCAGGCGATTCCACCAATGCTTTCGCAAGTCGGCATTCGCGCCACGCCCAATATCGTCCCTCAGACAAATTATTTCCCGAAGATCCAGAAGTTTGATACCAGTATGTATTTATTAAGCTGGGGCACACCTACTTTCGATTCGCTTTACACCTTGCAGGCCTTGCTGCACACCAGTGGTGGTGAGTCATCCGGCAAAGGCGACT
>JAYTBF010000187.1:0-21569 GCA_043737175.1 Burkholderiales bacterium | reverse complement strand
AATTCACTAACTGGCTCATTCCGCGTTTCGGAAATAGCGACCCCTGCCACAGCGATTACGACCGCATTAACTATGGATGCGAACTCATACTTGGTTTGCCTGTCGTTCTAGTTTTCGAAGCACCAATCAAAAAAGCCCGCTTCGGCGGGCTTTTTTATTATTTTAAACTCCTTGATGGGCAACCACTTTCAGCCAAAATTGCCGCAAAAGTGGCGTGTATAGACGACTTTCATTTTGCGCATTCGCATTTGATCTTGCAATAGGTGATGGTGAATTCTCCCTCTCCCCAACCCCTCCCCCGTCAAGGGGGAGGGGCTTGACGCCCCCTTGACGGGCGGGACAAGGACCATGCGACCCAGATGGGTAAAAGTCGAGGGGTTTCACTTCCCTCTCCCCTGGAGGGACAAAGGCACACTTGAAGCGAAACAGAGGGATAGAGGGAGAGGGGCGACTTGAAGTGAGTCGCCATCTTAAATTGCCCGATCAATCACAGCCCGGTCAGTCCGACAAACAACCCATTTGCGAAACACGCAACTGCCAACCCCCAACGCCGAACGCACAACGCTCAACGCTCAACGCCAAACACCCAAACACCCAACGCCGAACACCAACGCTCAACGCCGAACACCCAAACACCCAACGCCGAACGCTCACCGTCCCTGCAAAATCCGCATCTCTGCCCGCGCCAGATCTTGCGGCACGCCGTTCAGAATCATCACGTCACCAACCATCACAACGGTTTGACTGTCCGGGGACATTTGCCTGATGCCATTGCGTCTTATCGCGGTGAGAAATACACCGCACTTGCCGACATTCAATTCCTGCAATGTTTTGCCCACCGCTGCCGCGCCGGTATCAATGGCGATCGACTTCAAGCGTGGTTGATCGTAATCGAGCCCGCCATCGTCTTCATCGGTGGCGCCGGGGAAAAACCCGCGCATCAGCTCATATCGCTCACCGCGCACGGTGCGTAGCCGCGCCAACACCCGGTTGAGTGGAGTGCCCAACAGCAGCATGGTCTGGGTCGCCAGCATCAACGAGCCTTCGATCACCTCGGCGACAATTTCATCGGCTCCCGCCAATCTAAGCTTTTCGACATCGTTGTCGTCTAGGGTGCGCACAATAATCGGCAAATCTGGTTTCATGGCGCGTGCGTGCGCAATGATGCGTAGTGCGGTTCGAGTATCGTTGAAACTGACGACCAGTCCCGACGCGCGCCCCAATCCCGCAGCCATCAACACCTCTTTTCGGCCGGCGTCGCCAAACATGACCGAATCCCCTGCCGCCGCCGCTTGTTTCACCCGCATCGGGTCGGCATCGAGCGCCATGACGACAATATTTTCCTGCTCCAGAAATCGCGCCAGACTTTGCCCGGAGCGTCCGTAACCAGCGATGATGACGTGGCCCCTTTTTTTCATCGACTGCACGGCAAGTTGCTGCAGTTGCACGGCGCGCATTTCCCATTCCGCTGCAACAAAATACAAGACAATTTTTTCCATGTATTTGAATATCATCGGCGTGAGCAGCATTGAAATAATGGTCACGGCCAGGATGATTTGCAGCACGTAGTTCGGCAACGCGTTGGCTTTATCGGCCACCGCCAGCAGCACAAAGCCAAACTCACCCGCCGGTGCCAGCACCAACGCCACCCGCAGCACCACGGCGCGGTCAATTCTGAACACCAACCCCAGGCTAAACAAAATCATGAATTTGATGCCCAAAAATGCCACCAGCACCAGCAACACGGTGCCAATATTTGCCCACAACGTGGTCAAGTTGAGCAGCATGCCAATGGTGATAAAAAACAGGCCCAGTAATACATCACGAAACGGCTTGATGTCGTCTTCGACTTGATACCGATACTCGGTCTCGGCGATGAGCATGCCCGCCAAAAACGCGCCGAGCGCCAATGACAAGCCGGCCATTTCCGTGGCCAATGCCAGCCCGAGCGTGACCAGCAACACCGTCAGGACAAATAATTCTGACGATTTTTGCGCGGCGACCAGATGAAACAAGGGGCGCATCAGTCGCTGGCCCAAGAACAAAATAATCACCAGTGCCAGCAGCGCCTTGAGCATGGACATTCCGACCACCGACAGCATCGCCTCGGTGGATAACCCCAATACCGGCACCAACACCAGCAACGGGATCACCGCCAGATCCTGAAACAACAACACACCCATGGTTTGTTTGCCGTGGACCGAGTGCAGCGCCGCTTGTTCGGAAAGGAGTTTTGAAATGATGGCGGTGGACGACATGGCCAGCACCCCACCAACGATCAGGCTGGTCTGCCAGCTTTGTCCGGCCAGCAGCGCGATGGCACCACCGGCGACAATGGTCAACGCGACCTGTGCGGCACCGAAACCAAACACCAAGCGGCGCATGGCGATCAAATGCGAAAGTGAAAACTCGAGGCCGATCGAAAACATCAAAAACACCACGCCAAATTCAGCCAGATAACGTGTGCCGTCGTTATCCGGCACCACGCCTGCCGCATGCGGGCCGATGGCAATACCGACAATCAAATAGCCAAGAATGGCCGGCAATTGCAATTTGCGAAACAACACCACCGTCACCACGGCCGTGGCGAGCAAAATAACGACCAATGAAAGTGTTGATTCGTGCATAAGAAAATTGAATTGGCGAACGGATCGGTTTGGCTTGGTAAAACTGCGCGGGACGCATAAAATAGCGCATGGCTAACATCATACCTTCCCGCAACGTCGCAGACATTACAAAAACACTGGCGCTGGCCAGAGAAACGCTGCAAATTGAAGCCGACGCAGTACGCGCCTTGGCCGACACACTCGGCGACGCCTTTATCGCCGCGCATAAATTGATATTTGACGTGACAGAAAACAAGGGGCGCGTGGTGGTCACCGGCATGGGCAAGAGTGGTCACATCGGCTGCAAGATTGCCTCGACACTCGCCTCAACCGGGACACCGTCTTTTTTTATGCATCCCGGCGAAGCCTCACACGGTGATTTGGGCATGATCACGCGTGATGACGTGGTGATTGCCATATCAAATTCCGGCGAAACCGACGAAATTATCAAATTGCTGCCACAACTCAAACGACGCGGCACACCGATCATCGCTATGACCGGTCGGGCTGGCTCCACCCTGTCGCAGGCCGCCACCGTTCACCTCGACACGGCTGTGGCCAAAGAAGCCTGTCCACTCAATCTGGCACCCACCGCCAGCACCACGGCAACCTTGGCGCTCGGGGATGCGTTGGCGGTGACATTGCTTGACGCCCGCGGGTTTGCCGAGGAAGACTTTGCGATGCACCACCCCGGCGGCTCCCTTGGTCGGCGTTTGTTGGTGCACGTTGCCGACGTGATGGTGACAGGTGATCGATTGCCGGTTGTGTCTGACAACGCACGGCTCACCGACGCGATTTTGGAAATGTCCAAAAAGGGTCTGGGCATGACGGCGGTGGTGGCCGCCGATCACACTCTGGCGGGGGTATTCAGTGATGGTGATTTACGTCGCGCCTTGGAAACCCACAACAATATTCGTGACATGTTTGTGCGTGATGTCATGACCCGTGCGCCGAAAACCATTACCGCTGAAAAGCTTGCGGTCGAAGCCGCCGACGCCATGCAGCGTTTCAAAATCGCCGCATCCGGCTTGCTGGTGGTGGATGCCAACAACAAATTGGTCGGTGCGGTACACGTACTTGACCTCATGCGTGCCGGGGTGCTGTGATGACCCAACCATCCCTTGCCGCGCGCTTGCGCAAAATCAAACTGGTGGTGCTGGATGTCGACGGGGTATTAACCGATGGCCGTCTTTTTTATGGTGCCCATGGCGAAGAGATGAAGGTGTTTCATTCACTCGACGGTCACGGCATAAAAATGCTCGCCGAAAGTGGTGTGGTGCTGGCGATTATTTCCGGCCGCAGCTCCAAGGCGTTGGCAAAACGCGCCAAAGATTTGGGCATCAAGCATTTAATGATGGGTGTTGAAAACAAGGCCGATGCATTTCAGAAACTCTGCCTGAAAGCCAAGTTTGCGCCACTTGAAGTTGCATCGATTGGCGACGATATTGTGGACCTGCCCATTCTGTTGCATTGCGGCTTTTCCGCCTGCGTGCCGAATGCGCCGGATGACGTCAAAAAACGTGTCGACTACGTCACCAAACAAGCCGGTGGGTTGGGTGCGGTGCGGGAGTTTTGCGAAGTCATCATGTGTGCACAGGGCACATACCGCCCGGCCTTGAAAAGGTATTTGGCATGACTATGTTATGGGTTAAATCGTTTCACATTATTTTTATGATCGCGTGGTTTGCGGGGATTTTTTATTTGCCGCGACTATTTGTTTATCACACACTTGCCGACGATCCGATTTCAATCGAGCGCTTCAAGGTGATGGAGCGCAAACTCTATCTTGGCATCATGATGCCGGCGATGATCTTGACGATCGTGCTCGGTGCCTGGCTGTGGATTGGTTATGGAATTGGCCGGGGCTCGGGCTGGATGCACGCCAAGCTGTGGTTGGTGGCGGTACTGGTGGTCCATCACTTTTACCTGGGCAAATTGATAGCCGATTTTAAGAATGACCGCAACCAACATGGCCATGTGTTCTATCGCTGGCTCAATGAAATTCCGGCTTTACCCGCGTTAATCGGCATTGTTGTGCTGGTCGTGATGAAGCCGTTTTAGTCTGAATATCGGAACCCAATTGGAAACTTTTTTTTGCCCCTGTCCGCGCGGCCTGGCCTCGGCACTTGTTAACGAACTCAATACCTGTGGTGCGGTGCACATTGTTCCGGCTGACGCCGGGGTCACGTTTAAAGGTGATTGGGCGGCTGCTTACCGCGCCAATTTACATTCACGTATTGCCACCCGGGTATTGTGGCGAGTTGCGCATTTTTCATATCAAAACGAACACGATATTTATGATGCGGCTTTTTTGTTGGCGTGGACCTCGTGGTTCGACGTGTCCCGCACCATCAAAGTTGAGGTCAATGCACAACGCTCTCCGGTCAAAAGCCTCGACTTCGTCACCCTGCGCATCAAGGATGCCATTGCCGATAAATTCCGTGAAGTCATGGACAAACGGCCGTCGGTGGCGGTGCGTGAGCCGGATGTGCGCATTCACGCATTTCTGAGCCCGACCGAATGCACGCTCTACATCGACCTGTCCGGTGAGCCGTTATTCAAGCGCGGCCGCCGTGATCACACTGGTGAAGCACCGCTCAAAAAGAATCTCGCCGCGGGCATCATTGCCCTATCCGGATGGCAGCCGGATGAAACTTTTTTTGATCCCATGTGTGGCAGTGGTACTTTTTTAGTTGAAGCCGCAGAAATGGCGCTTAACATTGCGCCCGGTTTGTCCGGTGGCCAAGTGCGCGCGTTTGCACTCGAAAAACTAAAAAATTTCGACGGCGGAATTTGGCAGGAAATAGTTGATCAAGCCCGTAACAATGAAAAGAAGCGCACGATTTCACACATTTTTGGCTCGGATATGTACGGTGAACAACTTAAATTTGCCCGAGAAAATCTAGTCGCCAATGGCTTGGGTGATTGTGTGCATCTCAAACAGGCCAATATATTAGAAGTGTCGGCGCCAACCGATTCTGGTGTGCTGGTGACCAATCCGCCTTACGGCGATCGACTGGGTGACGCCGAAGAGTTGGCCGACTTATATCCAAAGCTTGGTGATTTGTTAAAACAAAAATTTGCCGGCTGGCGAGCCTACTTTTTCTCCGGCGATACCAATTTGCCGAAGGGAATCCGGCTCTCCACCAACAAAAAAATTCCGCTATTCAACGGCAAAATAGAATGCCGACTTTACGAATACAAAATTATTGCCGGCAGCAATCGACGTCCGGAGGTCGGCGGCGCGGACACACCCGCGACGAACGCAAGTTAGCGACGGACACGAAGACCGGTCGTACCACACACGCCGGGATCATTGTGCCCAACATCGCCATCCCATCAAAGTTATTGATGAACAACCAAACGGTCGCGATGGCGGAATAAAAATTCCGGGGCCACACCCATAATCGAACGAACCGTGCGCGAAAGATGGGCGGAATCCGCAAAGCCCGCCGACAGCGCCGCCGACGTCAGTGACTCACCTGCCATGGCCAGATCCAGCGCCCGGCGCATTTTTTGCCAAAGCACGTAACGACGCACCGGCACACCCACCATTTGCTTGAACAGGTGGGCAAATCGCGAGGGGGAAAGATGGACGCGATCGGCCAGGGCATCAATACTGTCATAGGCGTGCGGGGACTCGCGTAAAAATTGCAGCGCGGTGACAATACGCTTATCGGTAATGTTTATCGCATGATCTTCAAGGATTCTCAATCCAAATACCGTTGCCAACAGTTTGTCGGCATCCGCCAATGTCGTGGTCGGAGCGTAAAGGGCTGCGAGTTCCTGAAGGGTTCCGAGCGGACATTTAAAGGCGCGCGCGCGGGTCGCATCAAATTGCTCCGCCAGGCATTTAAAGCCGGCGCTTTCAGGCTCCCAGTAAAGAGCCGCGATCAACGCCGAGGCTTGCTCCGTCGCAAATTCAGTTTCTGACGGAACAAAAATAATTTCGTTTTCCAAAACCTCGCCGGACGGCAGATTTACCCGTAACACACCTTCATGCGCAACCAACCAGGTTGCGGCATGATTGCGGTGTGAGGTAGTTTTAACGCTTGGGCCCAGATAAAGAAACCGGTCCGGCCAAGCGTAAATATGAATTTTGTTTGCTGTGGTGATCATCGGATCACAGCATAACCGAACGCCGCACAACGGTCGATTGATTCGACAGGTCAGCCAGTTTATTCAACAATACGGCTGATTTATTCAATCGAAACACGCCGTCGGCTCCCATACTTCAATTGTGCTGAAAGAACCGCACAATTTACCAATGGAGCACGTCATGAAAAATAATTTACAACGTCTTCCCAACTTTGGGCCAACACTGGCTATTGCGTTGGTGGTGTTGATTGTCGGCGTAACCGCTTCGTTATTACGCGCCTTTTCATCGCTGATCTGACGACGGCCCATCAACCGGCCGTGTGTCGATGACGACGCAAAAACTTACTTAACGATTTCCAGATGCTCGAGGCCGGCGGCTAAATCGCGGTCTTTCGAGGACTTGCCCTCGAGTTTGATTTTCAGACGTAGATCGTTTAGCGAATCAGCGTTACGCAGCGCGTCTTCATAAGAAATATGGTCGCCTTCATAGAGATCAAACAACGCCTGATCAAAAGTCTGCATGCCAATTTCACGCGAACGTTTCATGATTTCTTTGATTTCATGCACTTCGCCCTTAAAAATCAAATCCTGAATCAACGGTGAATTGAGCAAAATTTCAATGGCGGCGACCCGACCCTTGCCTTCTTTTTTCGGGATCAATCGCTGTGAGACAAACGATTTCAGATTCAACGACAAATCCATCAGCAATTGATGGCGGCGCTCTTCCGGGAAGAAGTTGATGATTCGATCCAAGGCCTGATTGGTTGAGTTGGCGTGCAGAGTAGACATACACAAGTGCCCGGTTTCGGCAAAGGCAATGGCGTAATCCATGGTCTCGCGATCGCGAATTTCGCCAATCAAAATCACATCCGGCGCCTGCCGCAGCGTGTTTTTCAGTGCCGAAAACCAGTTGTCGGTGTCAACGCCAATTTCTCGCTGGGTTACAACACAATTCTTATGGTCATGGACATATTCAACCGGATCTTCGATGGTGATAATGTGGCCGTAACTGTTTTCGTTGCGATAACCAATCATCGCCGCCAGTGTGGTCGACTTGCCGGAGCCGGTGCCACCAACCAGAATCACCAGTCCGCGTTTGGTCATGGCCACATCTTTTAACACTGTCGGCAAATTCAGGTCATCCATCTTCGGAATGGTCGTGGTGATCGTCCGCATCACCAAGCCAATGCGCCCCTGTTGCACAAATGCGTTTACGCGGAAACGACCGATTCCAGTTGGCGCGATCGCAAAGTTACACTCCTTGGTCGCTTCAAATTCGGTCGTTTGTTTATCGGTCATGATCGAGCGTGCGATCTCGCCGGTGTGAACCGGTGACAAACTTTGTTGGGAGACGGGCGTCATCTTGCCGTCAATCTTCATTGCCGGCGGGAATCCGGCGGTAATAAACAGATCGGAGCCTTTTTTTGCAATCATCGCCCGCAACAACTCGTGCACGAACTTTAGCGCTTGTTCTCGTTCCATTGCTATCCTTTGGACGCCATCAGGCCGTCACTAGTTAAACGATTCCTTGTTGGCCGCTTTATTACGCGCCTCGGCGACGGAAATAATATTGCGACGGACCAGATCGGCGAGGTTTTGATCCATGGTCTGCATACCAATTGCCTGACCAGTTTGAATGGCTGAATACATTTGTGGAATTTTTGCCTCACGAATCAAATTGCGAATCGCCGGTGTTCCAATCATGATTTCATGCGCTGCGGCACGCCCCTGGCCGTCCTTGGTTTTGCATAAAGTCTGCGAAATGACCGCACGTAATGATTCGGACAACATGGCGCGAACCATTTCTTTTTCCGCGGCCGGGAATACGTCGATGATACGATCAACCGTTTTGGCGGCGGAGGACGTATGCAGCGTACCAAACACCAAATGGCCGGTTTCTGCCGCGGTCATGGCGAGTTTGATGGTTTCCAAGTCGCGCATTTCGCCAACCAAAATGATATCGGGATCTTCGCGCAAAGCGGACTTCAACGCATTGGTAAACGACAAGGTGTGCGGACCAACTTCGCGCTGATTGATCAGACACTTTTTTGACTCGTGCACAAATTCAATCGGGTCTTCAACGGTCAGAATATGTCCATATTCATTTTCGTTGATATGGTTCACCATGGCGGCCAAGGTGGTTGACTTTCCAGACCCGGTTGGCCCCGTGACCAACACCATGCCACGCGGCTGATTAGAGATTTCCTCAAAGATTTTCGGCGCGTTGAGGTCTGCCAATGAGAGAATTTTTGACGGGATGGTTCGCATCACCGCACCGGAACCCCGTTGATGGTTAAAGGCATTGACACGAAAACGTGCCAAATTCGGAATCTCAAACGAAAAATCACACTCCAAATTTTCTTCGTATTGTTTTCGCTGGCCGTCGTTCATGATGTCATACACCATGCCGTGTACGTCTTCATGCGATAAAGCCGGTACATTGATGCGTCGAACGTCGCCGTGAACACGAATCATCGGTGGCAAACCGGCCGACAGATGCAAGTCAGATGCTTTGTTTTTGACCCCAAAGGCCAGCAGTTCAGCGATTTCCATTTATACTTTTCTCTCTTAAAATTACAGTGCAGTATGTGATTGATTATGTTCCCAATTGACCAAAACTTGCAAGGCGGGCAGGGCGTGGAACACGTCAAAGCCGCGATGGCTGCCGCGATTGCGGGACGTGTTGGACGATTTGACGAGGGCATTTTATTGGTCGCCGTCTCAAAAACCCGACCAATTGGCGACATTAAACAGGCATTTTTGGACGGCCTGCGACATTTTGGGGAAAATTATGTGCAGGAGTCGATTGAAAAAATCACCGCACTCACCGAGTTGCAGATCGGCCAAGTGGGCGGAAATATTCAATGGCATTTGATCGGCCCGTTACAAAGCAACAAGGCCAAACTCGCAGCAACCCACTTTGACTGGGTGCAAACAGTTTCGCGCGAGAAAATTGCCAACTTACTGCAAACACATCGGCCCGATTCGTTGCCCCCTCTCAACGTTCTCCTGCAGGTCAATGTTTCGGGTGAAACGGCAAAAAGTGGTGCCCACGCGGATGCAATACCCGCACTCGCCAACCATATACTGACCCTGCCGAGGCTCAGATTGCGCGGATTGATGGCCATTATTGAGAATGCCAGCGAGGAGTCAATATTGCGGCGGCAGTTTGCGCAGATGCGGCGGCTGTTCGACGAAACAAAAAATAGCCACCCACAAATCGATACACTTTCCATGGGTATGTCTCAGGATTACACGATTGCCATCGACGAAGGCGCCACCATGGTGAGGGTAGGCAGTGCGATATTTGGCGCACGAGCGACCACACCCAGCTAACATTGTCACTTTCTCCGACGCCGCAACTACTTTTTTCATAACGACATGTCACCAATCAAATCAGCGCCGTTGAATATTCTGTTTATCGGCGGCGGCAAAATGACGCAGGCCTTGGCCAGCGGGCTGATTGCACGCGGGCACCCGGCTGATACATTTTTTGTGTTTGAGCCGGATGTCGGCACCCGCGACTTGTTGACCAAAATCGGTGTAAACGTGTTTGCCAGCGCAACAGATATGGTTGCCGTGCTCACCAACATCAACGTAATTATCCTCGCCGTTAAACCGCAAATCATGCACCAAGCGTTGGTGCCACTCGCCAACCGGTTGAACAATCAATTGGTGATCAGCATTGCCGCCGGCATTCGCATAAATGAATTGGCAAGTTGGTTGGGTTATTCACAAATTGTTCGCGCCATGCCCAATACACCGGCGCTCATTCAAGCGGGCATCAGCGGTTTGTACGCTGCCGCCGCAGTTGATGACCGCGGGCGTGGCACGGCGCAGACCCTACTGGGGGCGATCGGCAAAACAGCATGGTTTGAAAACGAGGCCATGCTGGACGCCGTGACCGCTGTTTCTGGCAGTGGCCCCGCATATGTTTTTTATGCGATTGAAGCCCTGGAGCAAGCCGCAGTCCAGTTGGGATTTAACGCTGGCGACGCCCGCCTGTTTGCTGTTGAAACGTTTCGAGGAGCTGCTTTGTTGGCTGCCCAATCAATTGATTCGCCAACGCAGCTACGCCTAAACGTCACCTCAAAAAACGGCACCACCGAGGCGGCGATTGCGGCATTCGACCAAGCCGGCATTCTGCCAAAATTCATTGCCGGCGTTGAGGCGGCGGCCAAACGTGCCACTGAGCTCGGCGACGAATTTGCTGAAAACCAAAAGCCGCTTTCGTAACCCCGCAATTTTTTGGAAGAAACCATGGCCACAAATGCGCTCCGATTCATTCTTGAAACCATTGGACAATTGTGGCTGCTGGCGGTGTTATTGCGTTTTTTTGCGCAAGCGATGCGGGTGCCGTTTCGTGCCCGTGCCGGCAATCCACTGGCCGACTTCATCATGGCGCTGACCGATTGGGCCGTCTTGCCCGCACGCCGACTGGTGCCGAGTTTTCGAAATTTTGATCTGGCGACGTTTTTTGTCGCCTGGATGGCCTCGACCCTGCTCGGGTTGATTGTTTTTGGCCTGCTTGGAATGGCCAGTGTCACCCAGCCGGTGTTTTGGACGGCATTGATTAGTTATGCCGCAGTCGAACTGATCAAGCTGTCCATTTATTTGTTTATCGCCTTCCTGATCATCCAAGCAGTATTTTCCTGGGTCAGCCCCTACCATCCGCTGCAGCCATTTTTTGCCGCCTTGACCAAACCGTTGCTGCGGCCACTGCAGCGTTTTGTTCCGCTAATTGGCGGGGTTGATCTGTCGCCACTGCTTGCCATCATCTTGCTGCAGGTCATTCTGATCGGCCCGGTTGCTTTTTTGAGCGGCGAGGCAAAAGCCGCCATCAGTCTGGCGTCGCGGGCCTTTGTGCCCGGCCAATAGGCATGTGTGAATGGCGTCGGGTGACGAACAAAGGTAAGATATCGGTCTAAATACGGATGCCTTTGCTAAAAACGACAATAAACAGTAAAAGCAGACCGCAATCATTACCGGCCAACAAAAATGACCAATTCAATCCATGGCTGAATCAAACGGCACTCAATTAGAGGAAGAAGCGAGTCGATACAACACGTGGCGAACCGACGTTGCGCGCGCGGTGCACGAATACCACGATTGGCTCGAACGCACCAACCAGCTGGATGTGCAGCAGTCCATCCGTTTTTACGATTTGCTGGAAACGCTCAATAACGGCCGCCTGTTGCTGGCGTTTTTGGCGGAATTTTCACGCGGCAAATCAGAACTGATCAACGCGTTGTTTTTTTCCAGCTTCAAAGAGCGCCTGTTACCGTCGGACGTCGGCCGCACCACCATGTGCCCGACCGAGTTGTTCCACGATCCGAATGAAGAGCCGTATTTAAAATTGTTGTCTGTCGAAACACGTTATCGTGACGAGTCAATTTCGCAGTTAAAGGGCATGCCGGTCGAATGGTCAAAGATTCGCCTGAATATTGACGACCCGGCGCAAATGAAGAAATCGCTGTCGGCGCTGGCCGACACCAAACGCGTGTATGCACTCGATGCGCGCATGATGGGCCTGATTCCCATGTTTGACGATGGCACCGGACCCAACGAAGACGATATTGTCGAAATACCGTCTTGGCGTTATGCCATTATTAATTATCCGCACCCGCTTTTGACCAATGGGTTGTCGGTTCTCGATACCCCCGGTTTGAACGCGCTTGGCCTGGAGCCGGAACTGACATTATCGACCGTACCCAACGCCCATGCGGTGTTGTTTTTGCTGGGTATCGATACCGGCGTGACCAAAAGTGATCTCGAAATTTGGGATCGTTATGTGCGCACCAGTCTGCCGGCCAAAATTGCCGTTCTCAACAAAATTGACCTGATGTGGGATGAACTCAAGTCCCCACCTGAAATTGCGGCCGGTGTCGAGCGCATGATGGAAACCACCTCGTTACAGTTGGGATTGCCGCGCGAGAAAATTTTTGCACTGTCCGCCAAGGAGGCGCTGGTCGGCCGTATTAAAGGCGACGCGGAACAAGTCCAACGCTCCGGTATCGCCCAACTGGAGAATTTTTTAGCCACGGAAATTATCCCCATCAAACGTCAGCTGTTGGCGAAGGCCGTCACCAGCGAAATTGGCGGCATGATGGTAAACAGCCACAAGAGTGTGGTTGGAAAATTTGAAAATCTGCAATCACAATTAAAAGAGCTGTCGGCATTACAAGGCAGAAGCCGCGACTTGGTGAACAAGCTCTGGCAAAAAGTCAGCAAGGAAAAAGAGGCGTATAACGCCGCATTATCGGAATACAAGGCACAACGGACCAACTTCAACCTGAAGAAAAACCGTGTGTTGGACTCCTTTAATCCGACGCGTTTGGATGTGTTATGCGCAAAAAGTCGGCAGGCAATGGATGACTCGTGGACTACTCCCGGGCTGACGCGCGGCATGCGCGAATTGATCCGCTTGATAAAAGATGATTTTGAAAGCGTACGGTTGTCGGGGGAAGATATTTTGCATCTGATGGCAGGTGTGTACAGCACCTTTCAGCAGCGATTTGGCTTTGCCGAAATGCAATTTCCCACGCTTGACTTTGACGAGCCGCACAGAAAATTAGCCCTGTTGATTCATGAAACCGAAAATTTTTGCAAAGACCCAGTCAACATTGTGATGACTGAAAAGCGCTACATGGTTCGTAAGTTTTGGCGGCAACTGGTTGAACAGTCAAAAGTAATATTTAACGAGGCGCGGCGTAATACCGAACGCTGGATTATGGAAGTACCGCTGCCGCTGGAAACACAAATTCGCGATCACAAGGTGCAGCTTGAAGCGCGCCTTGCCTCGCTGCAAAAGATCAATGAACGCGGCGCCAGCATCAGTGACGAAGTGTCCAAATTGAATGCCCAGTTGCTCGATGTGCAAAAACAAATCACCCTGATTTCCGGCTTGATTCGCAAAGTGCGCGAAGGCGGCAGCGGTCCGGCACCGCAGGAGGATTTAAATGTCACCACCCATCCTCTCGCGCCACAATCTGATTTTATGAAAACCCTGCGGGTGGCGGCCACCCCGAATGGGGCGGATGGTGATGCACAGAATGGTTATGAAAAGACCATTCGCACCAGCGCTACGGACACGTCGATTTCCAAGCCGAACAACGATTCAGGGTACGCCGGGGAAACCATGAATATTGATCTCGACAATTTGCGCTGACAAATTGCAGAAGGCGCCGGTCACCGGCTAGACCAGAATCACATCAAATTGTTCCTGGGTATAGGCGCTTTCAACCGACAGCATAATGGGTTTGCCGATAAAGTCTTCGAGCATGGCCATCGATTGTGACTCTTCATCCAGAAACCGGTCGATCACGGTTTGTGCAGCAAGTATCCGATATTCCTTGGCGTCGAAACTTTTCGCTGATCGCGTGACTTCGCGCAATATTTCATAACAAACCGTTTGCGCGCTCTTGATTTCACCACGCGCACTGCAGGTTGGGCAGGGTTCACACAACACATGCGCCAAACTTTCACGGGTGCGTTTGCGGGTCATTTCCACCAAGCCCAGCTGCGAAAACCCGCTGATCGACCAGCGGGTGCGATCTCGATGCATCGACTTATTAAATTCGGCCAACACCGCCTGTTTGTGGCCTTCATTGTCCATGTCAATAAAGTCGACAATAATAATGCCGCCCAGATTTCGCAGCCTTAGTTGTCGGGCGATGGTTTGTGCGGCCTCCAGATTGGTCTTAAAAACCGTGTCGTCAAAACTGCGGCCGGATACAAATGCCCCGGTATTGACGTCAACCGTGGTCAACGCCTCGGTCTGATCAACAATCACATAACCGCCGGACTTTAATTCAACGCGGCGATGCAACGCCTTTTCTATTTCAACTTCCGCCCCAAACAAATCCAACAACGGCAACTCGCCCGCGTAATGCTCCAGCACGGCAACAGAACGGCGGGTGTATTGTTCGGCGAAGGCGCGCAATTTTGCATGGGTCTCGCGGGAGTCAACAATAATGCGCTCGGTGTCGGCGGTTACCAAATCACGCAACACACGGTGACTCAAATCCAGATCCTGATACAACAGCGCCTGGGGGGGTGCCGTCAGCGAGGTGTTGATGATGCCACGCCACAACTTGACCAGGTAACCGATGTCGGCCGTTAACTCTTCATCAGTTGCCGTTTCGGCTACGGTGCGCACGATGAAGCCGCCGGCCTCTCCTTCCGGCATCAGCGCATGCACTTTCTCGCGCAATTGTTCTCTTTCAGCCTCGTCTTCAATACGCTGGGAAATGCCGATATGGTGGTCCCCCGGCAAATAAACCAATAGGCGACCGGCAATGGAAATTTGCGTCGACAAACGCGCACCTTTGGAACCAATCGGGTCCTTGATGACCTGGACAACCAGGGTTTGCCCCTCTTGCAACAGCTTTTCGATGGGCTTTTGCTCGGGCGTTTTGCCACCGTTGCCGGAATGGTGGCCGTCGGCGTTTTTTTGGCCCGCCCAAATATCGGCCACGTGCAAAAAGGCGGCGCGCGTCAGGCCGATTTCGATGAAGGCGGATTGCATACCCGGCAATACGCGGCCGACACGGCCCAGATAAATATTGCCAACCAGGCCACGATTAGACGCCCGTTCGACGTGCAACTCCTGAACTGCCCCCTGCTCCATGATGGCCACGCGGGTTTCCTGCGGTGTGACGTTGATTAGGATTTGTTCATTCACTGGATTGATTGAAACCACAGATGAACACAGATAAACACAGATAAGGGCACTCCATCCATATGATCATCCCCGCCCCTGCACATTCCGCGAGTTGCCCGTCAAACGCATTGTCGCCGCGCTGTTATCCGTGTTTATCTGTGTTCATCTGTGGTTACCCTGTTTTGAAATTAAATTTGCAACCCAGCCTGCTTCAGCAGGCCGGCGGTTTCATACAGCGGCAGTCCGACTACCCCGGAATAACTGCCCGACAGTTTGGCAATAAATTTTGCGGCGCGACCTTGTACGCCATAAGCGCCCGCTTTGTCCATCGGTTCGCCCGAGTCAACATAACGACGGATTTCATCATCCGTCAGTTTGGCAAACGTCACAAAGCTGGTGGTCAATGCTCTGAATTGATCAGACTCGGTCGTCACCATGACCGCCGTGAGTACCTGGTGGGTATGACCGGACAATTGCCGCAGCATGGTCGTCGCTTCGTCGCGATTGGCCGGTTTACCAAGAATCGCGTCTTCAATTGACACCGTGGTATCTGCGGTCAGAATCGGCCGCGGATGGAGTTTGCGTTCACGCATTACCCGCAAGGCCGCCTCGGTTTTTAATTTCACAATACGCTCAACGTAAACGTGCGGGGTTTCGCCCGGGCGCGGTGCTTCGTCAACGTCAATACGTGGCGACAACTCACGAATCAACAATAACTCGTATTGGACGCCGATTTGTTTTAACAAATCGCGGCGACGCGGACTCTTGGAAGCAAGATAAACAATGTTAGAAGTCGGTTGCATGATTGGCTTGATATCCTCGGCAACAGCTATTGTCGGTGGGCCCGATATTATTCGCGGTGGTACGGGTGATTATGCAGCATTGACCAGGCTCGGTAGAGTTGTTCTGCGAGCATAACCCGAACCAGACCATGTGGCAAAACACAGCCTGACAGCGATATGGCATGCGTTGCAGTGGACTTGACGGCCGGCGACAATCCATCGGCGCTGCCAATAATAAAACACGGGCTGCGGCCCTCGTCCATCCATGCCTTGAACCACTGCGCCAACAGGGGTGTGTTGAGGGGTTTGCCACGCTCGTCACAAACAATACGCAACGCGCCTGGCGGAATGGCGGACTCAATTCGGACGGCCTCCAACCCCAATACCCGCTCGGTGGTGCGGCTGGTGCGGTCTTCCGGTTTCAGCTCAATCCAATCCAGCCGCGCTTCGGATGGCATCCGTTTGGCGTATTCGTCGACGCCGGCGCTGACCCACGAAGGCATTTTATGACCAAGCGCAACGATATGAATTTTCACCGGCCGAAACCCGATGCAAAACTACCATCGATAAAAGTCCAGCAATGACGCCATCCTCCATGCACAAAAGGCTGGAAAATGGCGTCAATAAACGACTTTTTAAATTTGCGCCGGCGAGAACCGAAGAGCATTGCCGACTATTTCTTTGCCGCAGGTTTCTTTGCCGCAGGTTTCTTTGCTGCCGGTTTCTTTACTGCCGGTTTCTTTGCCGCAAGTTTTTTTGCTGCTGGCTTCTTTGCTACCGGTTTCTTTGCTGCTGGTTTCTTTGCTACCGGCTTCTTGGCGGCGGGTTGCTTGGCTACCGGCTTCTTTGCGATTGGTTTCTTGGCTGCCGGTTTCTTGACTGCTGGCTTCTTCGCCGTCGGCTTTTTCACCCCACTACCCGCAGCGGCCTTTTTAACGACCGCCACGGCGGGTTTTTTTGGCGCCACTTTTTTCACGACGACGCTTTTGGCTATGGCCTTTTTGGCTGCAACCTTGTTGACGATCACTTTCTTGGTCGCAACTTTTTTAGCCACCTTTGCTACCCTCACTGCTTTTTTAGCAACGGTTTTCGCGGCAACTTTTTTGGCAACGGCTTTTTTGGCAAAGAGTTTTTTGGCAACGGCTTTTTTCACGACCCCAGATTTGGCAACAGTCTTTGCAGCCGCTGGTTTTTTGATTGGTTTGGGCAACGGGAATACCAGCTTGCCATCCTGATACAACTCTTCGAGTTTGTAATATTCGCGAATGGCCGGCTGCATGATGTGGACAACAACATCTCCACAATCAACCAATACCCACTCGCCGGTGCCTCCGCCTTCGGTGCCATAAACGCCGAAGCCGGCATCGCGGACCCGGTCCATGACGTTGCTCGCCAATGCCTTGGTTTGGCGGGACGAATCACCACTGGCAATGGCGAGAAAATCGGATACCGAGGTGATTTTTGCGACATCCAGCACACGAATGTCTTTGGCTTTGATATCTTCGAGCGCGTCGATAATTACTTCAAGCAGAGTTTGGGGTGGGGACGATTTAGCCAGGATTTTCTCCTTTAAGAGGGTGTGAGACGCGTTAACGTGCGTCGTAGAGTTGATGTTGCTGAATATAGTCGCAAATGCTGTTGGGCACCAAACCAACGATCGATTCACCGCGCGCCAATTTGGCGCGAATGGTGGTCGATGACACCGGCGGTGGCGAACAGTCCAGTGTCTGATAACAAAATTTTCCAGTGGGGGGCACCAGCACCTCGTTGGCGCGGCGCACCACCACAAACGTCGCCAGTGTAGCCAAAACCGATGCGTCGTGCCACGAATCGAGCCGACTAAAACTATCCGAGCCGATCAGCCAATACAGTGTGGCGGCTGATTGTTCGCGATGGATTTCGCGCAGGGTATCAACCGTGTAAGTGGGTCCGGCGCGACTGAGTTCACGGCCATCCACATCCACATTCGGCATGGCCAGTTTTAACATAGCCAGCCGATCTGCGGCGGCAGCGTAGGGCAATCGTCCTTTTTGCCAGGGGTTGCCGACCGGCAGTACCTTGACGCTGTTTGGTTGCAGTTCGGCGAGTGCACATTCGAGCATCATCACGTGCCCATTGTGCACCGGATCAAAGGTCCCGCCAAATAACAGCATGCCGCTCACGATGATGGAGCGGATGCGGCGCCGCTAACGATCAACATCTTCGGCAACATCTAGGTGCGTATTTCGCCATGGCCATAGACAATCCACTTTTGTGACGTCAAACCGTCCAGGCCAACCGGGCCGCGTGCATGCAATTTGTCAGTCGAGACACCAATCTCAGCCCCCAAGCCATATTCAAATCCATCGGCAAAACGGGTCGAGGCATTGACCATTACCGAGGCCGAATCAACCTCGCGCAAAAATCGCGTCGCCAACTCTTTATCTTCGGTAATGATGGCATCGGTGTGCGCCGAGCCGTAGTCGGCAATATGGGTCATGGCCGCTTCGAGGCCATCCAACACCCGAATGGCGATAATCGGCGCGAGGTACTCAGTGCTCCAATCCGCCTCGGTGGCCGCGACCGTCTTCACTGCAACTGCGCGCAAAATTTCCCGACTCGCTTCACACACCCGCATCTCGACATTTTTTGCCGCGTAAATGGCGGCAATTTTTGGCAAAAATTGTGCAGCGATCGGCCGGTCAACCAATAACGTCTCCATGGTATTACACGGTGAAAAACGTTGGGTTTTGGCGTTATCGGCGATCAACACGGCCATGTCGATATTGGCAGACGCCTCGACAAACACATGACAAACGCCATCCAAATGTTTGATGACCGGCACCTTGGCGTCATTGGCAATACGCGACGTGAGGCTTTTACCACCACGCGGAATCAACACATCAATCACCCCGCGCATGGTCAGCATTTCACCCACCGCGGCACGGTCGGCCGTTGCGACCAATTGAATCGCCGTCGCCGGTAATCCGGCGGCCGACAAACCCTCAACCATGGCGGCATGAATGGCTTGATTCGACGCCATCGCTTCCGAGCCACCGCGCAAAATGCAGGCGTTACCACTTTTTAAACACAAGGCGGCGGCATCCGCCGTGACATTCGGACGCGACTCGTAAATCATACCGATCACGCCCAATGGCACGCGCATTTTTGCCAGTGCAATGCCACTCGGCCGCTGCACGCTCTCGGTCATTTCGCCGATGGGGTCGGCCAGCGATGCGACTTGGCGCAACCCATCAGCCATCGCATCAATACTTGCTGCGGTCAGCGTCAGCCGATCTACAAACGCTGCGTCGTGGCCGTTTGTTTTTGCCCGCGCCACATCGTTGGTATTGGCCGCCAAAATTTCCTTTGCCGAGGCCAGCAAGCTGTCGGCAGCCACTGTCAACGCCAGATTTTTTTCTGCCGTGCTGGCCGATGCCAATCGTCTCGCGGCCACTTTTGCATTGGCACCCAGCACCCGCATATAGTCGACAACATCGGTCACTGTGGCGTTTCTGTCGGCATCAATATTTATGGTCGCATTCATATTCATGTTGGCATTTGCACCCGCAGGCGCACACCACCCAAACCACAGGCAAATTGCAATAACGCATCCCACACATCGTTGTTATTTACACCTTTGATCATGCGATCAATTTTTGCGGCTTGCAAATTCAAGCGAACCAAACTCGCCGCCGTATGTTTGCGGGCGAGTTTGTCAATTTCACGCGCCTTGGCGGGGAACGGCGCACGACCGGAAGTGGTCACACCAACCGTACGCAACAGGGCACGCATTTCACTGGTCAACATCCATAAAATCAGCGGTGGCGGTTCCCCCTCCGCTTTAAGACCATCGAGCATGGTGGCAATGCGTCCGACGTCACCGGCGTGAATGGCACCGACCAAATTTAATGTTGAATAACGCGAAACATTGGCAACACTGTCTTGCATCACCGCCAACGACACTTCGCCGGGCGGGCAAATCAACGCGAGTTTTTCGACTTCCTGTTTGGCGGCGAGCAAATTGCCTTCCACACAGTCCGCCAAAAATTCCAGCGCCTCACCGCTGGCTGACAATTGCAGTCGCGCCAAACGCGCACTCAACCAGCGCGGCAAATATTGCCGCTCCACCGGCGGCGACTCAATCACCATCGCGACGGATTCCAGCGCAACAAACCATTTGGTCTTTTTTCCCTGCCAATCGATATCCGGCAAGGTCACCAGCGTAATCGTGTCGGCGGGCAGGCGCTGGCAAAAACTCTCGATGGCGGACGATCCGGTCACACCCGGTTTGCCGGTTGGAATTCTGAGTTCAAGCAAACGCTGTGTGGCAAACAACGACAAGGCACTGCCCGCCGCGGCCAATCGTGTCCAATCAAAACCAGACTCGGCGGTGAGCACTTCGCGTTCGATATAACCTTGTTGGCGGGCGAGATCGCGCAACGCATCGGCCGCCTCCAGGGCGCCCAGCGGCTCGGCACCATAAATCAACACCAAGGGGCTGAGGGTCTTGGGCGGCTGGGTGATAAATTGTTCGGCGGTTAAACGCATCGGCGCATCGGCAAATTGGGGTTGGGTACGGTCAAGGTGCGCGACGAATAGCGATCATGCGTCGCAAAATTTGTCCACTGGCATCACGCTCCATATCCTGATACAACATGGCCTCTTCCTGCTGTTTGGCGATCACACGTGTGTCGTCATATGCAAAGGTGCGCTTCAAATTGATTTCGCTGGTGGGAATAATCACCGCGCCTTTGTTGTCCACAAATTGATAGTTGATATTCAGGCGCAACTCATATTCACGCACCCGGCCGGCACCGGACAACGACAAAATTTGTCGGTCGCGTCGCTCTTGAGAAATGGTCAACACCGCTTCGGCATCTTTTACAGAGCCGACCAATTTGGTCTTGGTGTCGGCCAACTCACGGCGGATTTGCCCGGCCACCACCGAATTGCCAGGCGAGGTGACAAAAATAGTTTGGTACGGCAACTCATACGAACCCCGCAGCGTGAAACCACACGCCGCCAAGGTAGCGACACTCGCCACGGCCAACAACGATTTTGCTTTAAACGACCACATTGATGAGTCTCCCCGGCACCACAATCAACTTTTTAATAGGTTTGCCTTCAGTATGTTTGGCGACACCCGCGTCCGCCAGCGCCAGCGCCTCAATCGCTTCTTTCGTTGCGGTTTTGGGGACAAGAATGTGCCCGCGTAACTTGCCATTCACCTGTATCACCAACTCTATTTCATCTTGCTCAAGCGCGTTGATATCCGGCAGCGGCCAGCCGGCATCAATAATCTCACCATAATGCGCGACATAACCCAGGTCGTGCCACAACTGCCAGGTCAAATGTGGTGCCAGCGGATAAAGTGTGCGCAATAAAATGGTCAGACCCTCGTTACGCGCCGTCTGCCAATCTGCACCCTGTTCGGTTTTG
>JAYTBF010000186.1:0-21634 GCA_043737175.1 Burkholderiales bacterium | reverse complement strand
AGGTCGATGCCGGCGCTGAAGTTGGCGCCGCTACCGGAAATAATCACCACCCGCACGTCGGCTGTTTCATCCGCCCATTTCATGGCGGACCGGATTTCACTCCACATCGGCGCATTCATGGCGTTCATCTTGTCAGGGCGATTGAGTTTGACGTGGGCAATATGGTTCGCCAGTGACGTTTCAATAGTGGTAAATGTCATATTCGTATGGAAGGATCAATGCTGACCCGCAGAGTGGACGATAGGTGGGAAATGTAGCATATTCGACCCTGGCGCCGATTGCGGCGTTGGTGATAGGTTGATAGACTGGCTACGGGATTTATTGGACAGCACGGAATAAATGCGCCTGCGTCTATCCAGTGTGAACGAAAAGTGGATGGCCTGATTTACCAAATAAAATCCGCTGTATGGCGTATTCCTAGTCAATTTTTTTAACCCATGGCTGACACTATGACTATCTTGATGCGATGCACCTTGTCCCGTACTCAAACTTGTTTTGCGGCCCGTTTTCTTTCATTCATGCTTGCGGTCATGCTTACTGGTTGTCAGTCGATTGCCGTGGATTCGAAAGCGATGCGATTGGAGGTCGCAGTGGCCCACGCCCGTTTGGCCGCGTCCTTCAGTAGTTGTAATGAAGCGGGATTTGTTGCGGCGTACGCGGATGAGTTTGTGTTCACGACCTCTAATACGCCGCAGGGCGTAACAACGCCAGCTGGACTGCGTGCCTATTTGGGTTATGGGTGCAAATTGAATCCAACGCCAACCGCCGCGGTGAAAACCGAGTCGATTCGTTTTGTCGGGTCACAAGCCATCGTGACCGGGCAGTATTTGTTTCGGGTGCCCGCCAACGGCAAAGTGATCGATGTAGTGCAAAATTTTATGGCAGTGTTCATTCGTCAACCGGCGGAGTGGAAAGTGACGGCACATCACGTTTCATTAGTGCCATAAAAAACACGGGGTTGCCGCTGGTGATTAAGCCGTGACGGCAGCATTCGTGGTGGCAATTGGTGGCGTGGATTCGAAAAGACTCACGCGACACGACCCAAAGAAAGGACACCAAAATGAGCGAAAAACCAACCATTGAGTGCAAGTTGGATGGTCCCTTCCTCGTCAAGAACCTAGATAATTTCCACGACGGACAGGGACAGCCGATTGAACCTGGACCGGTCATGGCACTCTGTCGGTGCGGCGGCTCGGCCAATAAACCGTTTTGCGATGGCACACATCAGTCCAATGGATTTTCGGGGGCCAATCTCGCCGATCAAAGCTCAGACAAATTGCAAAATTATCCTGCCAAGGGCATCACGATTCACGACAATCGATCGATTTGTGCGCACGCCGGGCACTGCACCAACGGCCTTGACGCGGTGTTTAAATATAAAACCGAACCATGGATTGATCCCGCCGGTGACGTCGCAGAAAAAATTATTGAAACC
Source organism: Burkholderiales bacterium (assembly GCA_043737175.1). Classification (GTDB taxonomy): domain Bacteria; phylum Pseudomonadota; class Gammaproteobacteria; order Burkholderiales; family Usitatibacteraceae; genus UKL13-2. Next base: position 20,199 of record JAYTBF010000186.1, on the reverse strand, counting down.
ATTCGCGCTTGTCCATCCGGGGCGCTGAGTTATTCGATCGATGGCGTCACGGGTGAAGATGTGCCCGCTCAGCCGACGATTACGGTTGCCAAGGATGGGCCTTATGAAATAGTCGGTAGCGTGGAATTGATCGCGCAATCGTGGGCAAAAGGGGCGTCAAAGGAGCACTACACGTTGTGTCGGTGCGGCGCGTCCAAAAACAAACCATTTTGTGACGGCAGCCACTGGCAAATTGGTTTTAAGGATGGCAGCCCATAACGTCTCGGCGCATGCGCGGCCAAATGACGTTGTAATCTTTACCGTCGCAGTTGCGTTGGCCGGCCGTTTTATCCCTGCAAAAGCGTGATTTTTTCTGATTGGGTAAACTCGGCTTCGCAAGTTGACACACAAGCTGGGACCTGGCCAACAGCGGCACGCCCCTTTTTTCTGAGACAATTGGCGGCCAGAAGGCCGCGCATCAACATCAATCACGAGGAGCAATACATCATGAGTAAGATTGCCAATGTAGGTTGTTCGAAGGTCTTGCCATTCATTCTTTTGGGATTATTTGCGCCGATGGCGTTTGCTCAGGCGCCTGGGCCTAAGCCAACCGCAGCGCCCGCCACAGCACCCGCGCCCGCGACGATCGCCGACCCGGCGCTGACGTGGACCCACGATGACCCCAAGCTGACTTGGGGTCCGTGCCCGCCGTTTTTGCCGAAAGGATGTGGCATCGCCGTTCTGCACGGTGACCCGGCCAAACCCAACGTGGATGTGTTTTTTAAAGTGCCCGGCAAGTCGACCATCCCACTTCACTGGCACAGTTCGCCTGAGCGCATGGTGCTGGTGGCCGGTGAACTGCACGTCACTTATGATGGCCAGAAAATGGCGGTGCTCAAACCGGGTACCTATGCATATGGTCCGGCTAAACGGCCACATAAGGCGGTATGCACCAGCAGCGTCCCGTGTGTGTTGTTCATTGGCTTTGAGTCGCCATTGGATGCTGTACCGGTTGAGTCTGCAAAGAAATAGGTTGAAGGATCGGTGGTCAGCATTTTTTTGTATGTTGACCACCCGCATGAGCAGATAACAGACCATACTCGTCCGCCGACTTTGCTCGTCTCTCCAGTCAGGGAACCAGTCGCACAGGTTGTGTGACCGTTTTTGCGCGCCATTTCATATTAAAAGGGCTTTCATGCAACAAGTGATTGATTTTGTCATCGAGCTCGACAAGCTCAAAGTCGTGACCCGTAAAACACGTGTGCTGGGGGAAGACCGTTATGAAAATTCGGCGGAGCACAGTTGGCAGATCGCGTTGTTGGCGTCGTCATTGGCGCACTATGCGGTGACGCCGATTGACATCAATCGGGTCATTGGCATGTTGTTGGTGCATGACATCGGCGAGATTGATACCGGTGACACGATTGTTTATCAGGACGAAGGTTTGGCCGAGCGCAAAGCCGCCGAGCGGGTGGCGGTAACGCGAATTTTTGGGTTATTGCCTGATGATCACTCAAATCGATTTATGTCGTTGTGGCAGGAGTTTGAGGATGGCACCACCGACGAGGCGCGTTTTGCCAACGCCGCCGATCGCGCCATGCCGGCATTACTCAATCTGGCGAATGCGGGCCAAAGCTGGCTCGAAAACGGCATCACCCATGCGCGCGTGATCGGGCGTATCGCCGCACCGATTCGGGATGGGTGTCCGGCCTTATGGGAATACATGGAGGCACGGCTGGCAGAGGAAAATGCGAAAGGTTGGTTTGGGATGGGCGATCAGGTCGCGCGATGAGTCTAGCTGCTGGACCCGCTGCGTTTTGATTCCAACGCTTCCCAACGGGTCATCGCGGTATCGATCTCTTCGATAATGGCTTCCAGACGCACAACAACAAATTTGGCTTCGTCCGGCGCTTTGACGTAGATACTGCCTTCGGCCAGTTTGGCCTGCAACGTCGCCTGCTCTTTCTCCAGCGCTTGAATTTTTGCCGGCAGGGTCTCCAATTCGCGCGTCTCGTTAAAACTCATTTTGACTTTGCGTGCGGCCTGGCCGGATGTTGAAAAACCAGCACTGACGGTGTTTTTCACGGCATTTTGGTTGGAACCGCTTGTCCCGCGCTGGGCTTGCCATTCGGCATACCCACCAACGTACTCCTGAATCTTGCCATTGCCTTCAAAGGCAAATACCTGCGTGACGACGTTATCTAGAAACGCGCGGTCGTGACTGACCAAAATCACCGTTCCGGGATATTCCTGCAGCATCGACTCGAGCAATTCAAGCGTTTCAATATCCAGATCGTTGGTTGGTTCGTCGAGTACTAATACATTGGCGGGTTTGGCAAACAGACGCGCCAGCAACAACCGATTGCGCTCGCCACCGGATAACGATTTCACTTTGGCGCGGGCGCGTTGTGGTGGAAACAAAAAATCACCGAGATACGAAATCACGTGTTTGCGTGCGCCAGCGATTTCGACAAATTCAGAACCCGGTGAAATGACATCAGAGAGGCTCGCTTCATCATCAAGCACTTCGCGGAATTGGTCGAAGTACGCCACTTGCAATTGCGTGCCACGTTTGATAGTGCCGCTGTCCGGCTCCAAATCGGCCAGCATGAGTTTGATGAGGGTGGTTTTGCCGGCACCATTGGGGCCGATCAAACCAATACGGTCACCACGCTGCAAGATCGCTGAAAAATCACGAATGATGACGTTGTTGCCAAACGATTTGGAGACATTGGTTAACTCGGCAACAATTTTGCCGGAGCGCTCACCAGCATCGAGTTGCAGGTTTACTTTGCCCAATACATCGCGGCGCGCCGTGCGCACCCGGCGTAATTCTTCGAGTCGACGCACACGGCCTTCATTGCGGGTGCGGCGTGCCTCGACGCCCTTGCGAATCCAGATTTCTTCTTCCTTCAAGAGCTTGTCGAAACGTGCATTGGCGAGCGACTCGGCATTCATCATTTCGCCCTTACGACGCTGATATTCGGCAAACGAGCCTGGATAGCTGAATAATTGGCCACGATCGAGTTCAACAATGCGTGAGGCAAAGGTTTCCAAAAACCGCCGGTCGTGGCTGATGGCAATGACCGCGCCGCCAAAGCCTTTGAGTGTTTCTTCCAGCCATGCAATACCGTCAAAGTCCAAATGGTTGGTCGGTTCGTCGAGCAACAACAGCGCGGGTTCACTGACCAGCGCGCGCGCCAGGGCCACACGTTTTTTCATACCACCGGACAGACTCGAAATCATCGCGTCTGCATCCAACCCCAATCTGGAGATGACCTCTGTCACCCGTCCGGCGTGGCGCCAGGATTCATCGTCGTGTGGGTCTTCGGCCGCCAAACCACTTTCGACGGCGCTGCTGACGGTTGCACCTTTCTCAAAAGAAGGTTCCTGCTGCACCGAGGCCACCCGCACGCCTTTTTCACGCACCACCTCGCCGTCATCCGGGGCGCTTTCGCCGATGAGGATACGTAACAGACTGGATTTGCCGGCACCGTTGCGGCCAATGAGGGCAATGCGCTCGCGGCTATCGACTGAAAAATCAACGTGGTCAAGGAGGGCGACGTCGCCGAAGGCGAGGTGCAGGGTCTTGCAATTAATGAGCGGCATGAAGCGGAACAATTTCAAATATGGAAGGTCTGCTATTTTCCACTACAAATGCTGTTACAACTAATCTTCATTTTATGAACAATCGTGGCGTATTATTTTTGTTGTAGTAAATGACTACGAAGGGCCACGAAATTGCTGTTTTTGAGACGCGGTGCCAGGTCGGAATATTCCGGAAATTTCTTAACTTAATCTGAAAAGGAAACATTTATGAAAAAGATTGCTTCGATTGTTGCCGCATTAACGGTCGGTTTAATGGCCAGCATGGCATTCGCCGATACCCCCCCAGCACCAGGCGATCACAAGGGCCCGCGCCACAATATGATGCAGGCTCGTGATTGCGTCAAGGTGCCTGCTGACATGAAAGAGCGTTGTGAAGCGCACAACAAAATGATTGAAACCTGCAAAGCCAAGCCGGAAGGCGAAGAGCGCAAAAAATGCATGATGGAAAATCGTCCAAAACGCGCTGACAAATAAACGCGCTGGCAAAAAACACGCCAATCGTTACGGTCTAATAGGTGTGAAGAAGTGATGAACGCTTCCCGTTGTAAGGTGGGAAGCGTTTTTTTTGGCAAAGAAACACCTAGAAAAATGAAAGTCACCATTAGGCGCCGGTTTTGCGGCATAAGTGTCTGAAAATGCCCGCCAATAAACGACTTTTCAGTTGAATTGTGGCCCAAAATTGTGTCTGGATTGGGGCCATGGACCGATGGAAGCTAGAATTAACCCATGGCAAGCTCAAAAATTGATGAATCGTGCCTGGTTTTGCGTGCAGGTGGTGCTCAGTCCATTCTTCCTGATTGCGCGGTAAAGGGGGTTGATCACCGCCAATACATCCATCTGTTAAACATAACCGTATTGCCTTCATCACCTTTCATTCCCCGCCCTTTTGAAAAATATCCTCGTCCTGTTTCACCAAGAGTGGGATCAAGTGCAATTTGCGCATGCGGCGGCGGCCCGCGGCGGTGAACTGCGGTTTTTTCATGAAGGGTTTGATCTATTTGTATTTCCATCCAATGCCAATTTGCTGGTATTCGACATTTTTCGATTCGTCGACAAACTGGTTGAAAAATACCGTGCAGTTAGGATTGATGCGGTGGTATCAACCCAGGAGCAGTTTGGCGCCATGGCAGCGGCATTGTTGGCCGAAAAACTCGGTCTGTCCACCGGCTCGATTACCGGCATTTTGAATGCCCAACACAAACTGATTGCACGGCAAATTTTGGCGCGTGAGTTGCCCGAGGCAAATGTGCCGTTTGCGACCTTTCCCTATACCGTCCGGCATGCTGCCGATATTGATTTGCCGTTTCCGTTTTACGCCAAACCGGTCAAAGCTGCGTATTCAGTCTTGGCGCGACAGGTGGACGATTTTGCCGACTTAAAGCAGCACCTCAATTTTCGCACCTGGGAAATGTTCATCATCAAAAGGCTGGTGCGCCCGTTTAACGATGTGGTTGCCAGTCTGGGCGTATCTGAGGTGAATGGCCATTACATGATCGGCGAGGAAATCATTGGTGGCTTTCAAGTCAATGTGGATGGTTTTGTGGTCGACGGTCGCATTGAAATCTTGGGAATTGTTGATGCGGTGATGTATCCCGGAACAGATGCGTTTTTGCGCTGGGAGTATCCATCACGATTGCCCGCCGACTGGCAGGCCAATGTGCGGCGCACCGCTGAGAAAACCGTGGCCGCGCTGGGGTTGAATCACGGGTTGTTCAATGTCGAAATTCGCGTTTGTACCCACTCGGGCAATTGCAAGGTGGTCGAGGTCAATCCACGCATGGCGGCGCAGTTTTCGAATATGTATGAAGCAGTGGACGGCATCAATTTGCACGATTTGGCGATTCGTCTGGCGCTGGGCGAAAATGTCACCGCGACCAAAAAGGTTATGCCGGATCGATTTGCCACCAGTTTTGTTTACCGTCGATTTGATGGCTTGGCCCAGCCGAACCTGCCGAATGCCGCGCAGATCAAGGCGCTTGCGGATTTTGACCCACGTGCCCAGCTGGCCACATTTAAAAAAATCGGCAATGGCTTAAAGCGCGAAATGCGCTGGTTAAAGAGTTATCGATATGCCTGCCTGAACCTCGCCGCCGGGTCGGAATCCGAGCTGACTGATAAATATCATCATGCTTCGGCACTTTTGGGATTCCCCACCCATTCTTAAAACGCATATCAGATTGGCCTTGTGCCCTCTGAAACGGTAAAATCAACGTTTTCCTACGTCGTATTGATTTTTACCCATCATGTCATCAGCTTCCCCCAAGTTTTCGACGGTTTCTGAAATCCGTCAGGCCTTTGTTTCCTTTTTCGAATCCAAAGGCCATACCCACGTCGCCTCCTCTTCATTGGTACCTCACGACGACCCGACATTGTTGTTTACCAATGCCGGCATGAATCAATTCAAGGACGTGTTCCTCGGCTACGAAAAACGCGACTATGTGCGCGCCGTGACCTCGCAGCGCTGTGTTCGCGCCGGTGGCAAACACAATGACTTGGAAAACGTCGGCTACACCGCTCGTCACCACACCTTTTTTGAAATGCTCGGCAACTTCAGCTTTGGTGACTATTTCAAACGTGAAGGCATTCAGTACGCGTGGGAATTGTTGACGGTCACTTATCAATTGCCCGCTGAAAAATTATGGGTGACGGTATATGCGGACGACGACGAGGCTTACAACATTTGGGCGGATGAAGTGGGTGTGCCCAAAGAGCGCATTGTTCGTATTGGTGACAACAAGGGTGGCAAATACGCATCCGATAATTTCTGGATGATGGGTGATACCGGTCCTTGCGGCCCATGTAGTGAATTATTTTATGACCATGGCGCACATATCGAAGGCGGCCCACCCGGGTCCCCCAATGAAGATGGTGATCGTTACATCGAAATTTGGAATTTGGTATTCATGCAGTACAACCGCGAGGTCAAAGACGGCCCGATGATCCCGTTGCCCAAGCCATCGGTGGATACCGGCATGGGGCTGGAGCGTTTGTCAGCGGTATTGCAACACGTGCACGCCAACTATGAAATTGATTTGTTTCAAGCGTTGATCAAAGCCGCCATGCGCGAGACCGGTGAAACGGATATCATCAATCCAAGCCTGCGGGTCATCGCCGACCACATTCGTGCCTGCGGCTTTTTGGTTTGTGACGGCGTGATGCCGGAAAATGCCGGTCGCGGCTATGTGCTGCGGCGCATCGCCCGTCGCGCAATGCGCCATGGCTACAAGTTGGGTCAGAAAAAACCGTTCTTTTATAAACTGGTTGATGACTTGGCCAAAGCCATGGGTGACGCATTTCCAGAAATCGCCGAGCACAAGGAACGTGTCAAAGCGGTGTTGAAGCAAGAAGAAGAACGTTTTGGTGAAACGCTTGAAAATGGCATGGCTATGTTGGCGATCGCACTTGCCAAAGACGCCAAAAAATTGGATGGCGAAACGGCGTTCAAACTCTACGACACCTTTGGTTTCCCGGTTGATCTCACTGCTGATATCGGTCGTGAACGCGGCTTCGAAGTCGACATGGCCGGATTTGATCGCGCCATGAGTGAGCAGCAAACACGCTCGCGTTCGGCCGACAAATTTAGCGCCAAAGAAAAACTGGTTTATGAAGGTGTCAAAACCGCCTTTCGAGGGTATGACTCGCTGAGCGAAGCGGCCCATGTGGTGGCGTTATATCGCGGTGGCGTGAAAGTGGACCGGCTGGCGGCGGATGAAGAGGGCGTGGTGGTATTGGATCGCACGCCGTTTTATGCCGAATCGGGTGGACAAGTGGGCGACGTCGGTGAGTTAACGAAAGCGGGCGTTTGTTTGACCCTGTTTGCCGTTGAAGACACGCAAAAGATTCAGGCTGATGTGTTTGGTCATTTTGGTTCTGTAAAAACCGGCGAACTGGTAGTCGGCGACACCATCGCTGCGCAGGTCGATATGTCGATGCGCGCGCGCACCCAGCGCCACCACTCGGCGACACACTTAATGCACAAGGCATTGCGGGAAGTGTTGGGTGACCATGTCCAGCAAAAAGGCTCGTTGGTCGACGCAGAAAAAACGCGTTTTGATTTTGCCCACAATGCACCAATGACCTCGGCGGAAATCGCCACTGTCGAGGCGATGGTGAATGCCGAGATTTTGCAGAATCAAGCAACCAGCGCCAAATTGATGGCGCTCGAAGCGGCGCAAAAAACCGGCGCAATGATGTTGTTCGGTGAAAAATACGGCGACGAAGTGCGCGTATTGGAAATTGGCTCGTCAAAAGAACTGTGCGGTGGCACCCACGTTGAACGCAGTGGTGACATCGGGTTGTTCAAGATCGTCTCCGAAGGTGGTGTCGCAGCAGGTGTGCGGCGTGTTGAAGCGGTGGCCGGTTCGGTCGCGTTTGAATATGTCCAAGCGCTCAATCGTAGTATGGAAAACGCGGCGGCGATGTTAAAGGCGCAACCAGCGGAGCTGGAAGCCAAAATCGGTCAGACCTTGCAGCATGTCAAGGACCTGGAAAAACAACTTGTCCAGTTGAAGTCAAAACTGGCGGCTTCTGCCGGCGACGATTTGCTCGGTCAGGCAAAAGACGTGAACGGCATCAAATTGTTGGTCGCCAAATTGGACGGCGTCGACGCCAAGAGCTTGCGCGAGACCATGGATCAACTGAAAAACAAACTCAAGTCCGGAGTGATTGTGTTGGCCGTGGTGGAGGGCGATAAGGTACAACTTGCCGCTGGTGTCACAGCAGATTTAATCGGTCGTTTTAAGGCGGGCGAAGTGGTAAATCACGTTGCCCAACAGGTCGGTGGCAAAGGTGGCGGCAAGCCGGATATGGCGATGGCGGGTGGCACCAATCCGGCCGGGCTCGCTGCGGCGTTGGATTCGGTCGCGGCTTGGATCGCAACAAAATAAAGGAACACCATGACCACCGCTCTTGATGTTGTCACGCTGAATCTCAAACAATCACAAGCCGCACTGGAGGCGTTAATCGCCGCGCCACAAACGCTGGCAAACATTGCGGCGGCGGCCGAGGTATTTGGCAAGTCGTTGGAAAATGGCGGGCGGATTTTTTCGTGTGGCAATGGTGGCAGCATGTGTGACGCCATGCATTTTGCCGAGGAGTTGTCAGGCCGGTATCGCGACGATCGTAAAGCCTTGTCGGCGGTGTCGATCAGTGATCCGTCGCATATTTCCTGTGTCGGCAACGATTACGGATACGATTTTATTTTTTCACGTTATCTTGAAGCGCACGCCAAAGCCGGGGACGTGTTGTTGGGTATCAGTACCAGCGGCAAAAGTGGCAATGTCATCAAGGCCGCCGAGTATGCCTGCGCCCATGGCATTCAGGTCGTGACCCTCACCGGTAAACCGGACAGTGTGCTCGGTAAACTGGCCACGGTGGATGTGATGACGCCCGGCACCAGCGGGTACGCGGATCGGGTGCAGGAATTGCACATCAAGGTGATTCACATTTTGATTGAACTGATTGAACGGCGGTTTTTCCCGCAGAATTATTGAGGTTGGTGGTTTTCAGGTTGGATCGGATGAGATTCCTCTCTGCGGTCGGAATGACATTTGAGGGGTGACGCACAAATAATCACTGTCATTCCGAACGGTTTCTGGTGAGGAATCCCATCCGCCAAATTTTCGAAGAACAGATTGTCTGAAATGGCAAAAACATATCATGTGTACATTGTCGCTTCAATCAGCCGAGTACTCTACATTGGTGTGACTAGCGATTTAGTCCGCCGCGTGTACGAGCATAAGCAGAGTCCGGTCGCCGGTTTTACGAAGTCTTATTGCGTCAATCGGCTGGTTTATTTTGAGGAAACCACTGACGTATACGCGGCCATTGCCCGCGAAAAACAACTCAAAGCGTGGCGCCGTGGAAAAAAAGGTTGATCTGATTGAAGCGAACAACCCGGATTGGAAAGATTTGTATCTGGATTTCACGGCATGACGTATTGTTGAAGGAATTGGCCTGCGACGGGATGGGATTCCTCACCGATAAAGCCGGTTCGGAATGACAAGCTCTTCGGTTTGGAATGGCATGCTTTATTGGTAGTGGTTAAATAAATCGGTGTCATTCCGAACGCAGTGAGGAATCTCATCTGTATCCAAAGGAAAATCGTTGCAAAATGCAGTACACTTTTTGCCCACATTGCACCAAGACTCTGGTCGAGCGCGTGTTTGATGAAGACGGCGGCCCGACGCCGCGGCGCGCCTGTCCGGACGATGAGTGTGGATTTATTCATTATGAAAACCCGACGCCGGCCGTCGGGGTGTTGATCGAGCACGACGGCGAGATCGTGTTGGCGCGCGGCGCCGGTTGGCCGGAAGGAGTCTTTGCGCTGGTCACCGGGTACCTCGAAAAAAATGAAGACCCGTTGCATGCTGTGGCGCGTGAGGTCAAGGAAGAAACCAATCTTGATGTGGTGCACACTGAGATCATCGGCAATTACATTTTTGAACGCAAGAATGAAGTCATGCTGTGTTATTTCGCAAAATGCAGTGGCGAAATCAAACTGTCGGCGGAGTTGGCGGAAACCAAACGATATCAGCCGAACGAGCTACGCCCGTGGCCGCGCGCCACCGGTTTTGCCGTGGCGGACTGGATGAAATCGCGTGGTTTGCCAGTCACGTTTATTGATCGTCCGTTTATTGTTGTTGAGCCCAACGTTGTAAAACCAGCCGTGACGCCCATCAAATGAAAAATCAAAAACCTGAAACCATTGCCGCCCAAGCGTTGGGATGGATCGACGACCAGACCAAAGAAATTGTCGGGCAAATTCACACCTCAACCACCTACATTCGCGATGCCGATAACGAATACCGTTCCGGACGAATTTATGCGCGCGACCACAACCCGACTTTTGAACAACCGGAAGCGGTGCTCAATGCGCTTGAGGGCGGCCATCAAACGTTGTTGTTTGCCTCCGGAATGGCGGCGGCCACCGCTGTATTTCAGTCACTCAATCCGGGTGACCATGTGATCGCACCGAAAGTCATGTACTGGTCGTTGCGTAATTGGCTCAAGACCTTTGCCACCCGCTGGGGGCTGCTGGTTGAGTTTGTTGATGCCACCGATCTCGATGCACTGCGGCTGATGATTCGGCCCGGCAAAACCAAACTTGTCTGGGTTGAGTCGCCCGCCAACCCGATTTGGGATATCACCGATATCGCCGCCACCTGCGAGATTGCCCACGCGGCCGGTGCATTGGTGGCGGTGGATTCAACCGTCGCCACACCGGTGTTGACCCGTCCGATTGAATTTGGCGCGGACTTTGTGATGCATGCCGCAACTAAATATTTGAATGGCCACTCTGATGTGGTGGCGGGTACTCTCACGGCGGCGCGCGATTCGGAAACCTGGCAACGTATTCGCAGTGTGCGTGCTCAAATCGGCGGCATTGCCGGGCCATTTGAAGCGTGGTTGTTAACCCGTGGCATGCGCACCCTATTTCCACGGGTACGAACCGCATCAATCAGCGCACAAACGATTGCCGAACATTTTTGCCGGCATCCACAGGTGGCAGAAGTCCTCTATCCAGGCCTGCCAAGTTTCAAGGGCCATGAACTCGCCGCCAAACAAATGCGCGGCGGTTTTGGCGGCATGATGTCGATCCGTTTCAGCGGGGGCGAAGAGGCGGCCATTGCGGTTGCGGCTCACACCGAATTGTGGAAACGTGCCACCTCGCTTGGCGGCGTCGAAAGTTTGATTGAGCATCGCGCCAGTGTGGAAGGTGAAGGCACACCCGCGCCGACCGATATGTTGCGATTGTCGGTGGGGATCGAAGACAGCAACGATTTAATTAACGATATTGAACAAGCACTTTCTGTGACCGAAAAATGACCACGACCGACATCACCACCCGTATTCAAACCTATTTGGTCCGCGCCGATCTTGATCGTTATTTGGTGCAAACACCGGTTATCAGCAAGGGTGTACACGCCATCATGGCGGCCTTGGGCGAGTTACCCCCCACGTTTCATCTTGATACGCTCTACACCTACCAAGTGCCGATGCTGGGTGAAAATGGCGCGTGTTCGTTGATTGATGACATGTCACCCGCGCCCTACGATTTGGCGATGACATTAGGCGGTCGATCTGACGCCAATACCCGAAAATTATTATTGCTCAATCAGGCGGTTGAACATGTGACACAAATGACCGGAGCCGATTGGTTGGGCATTTATCAAGCGCGCGCAGATGCCAAAGCCAACAGGATGTTGGTCAAACTTGCCTATCGGGGGCGTCCGTCTCGCGCCGAATTTCCACTCACACCGGAATTCGCTTATGGTAGCCCCGGCAGCACCAACAGCACCGTCGGCCTGGAAGGGTCGGCGCGGGTGATTGATGACGTCACCGCCTATGTCGCGGAGGGCAGCGGTTTTTATGTGTGTGACGACAAGGTGCAATCGGAAGCCTGTTTGCCGATGTTTGACGAGGCGGGAAATATTCTCGGCATTATCGACGCCGAAGCCGAGCCAAAGAACTTTTTTAATGCCGATCGGATTTCGGCATTGGTGGCGCTGGCGCTGGTTACCCCGGCATTGCTGCCGTAATTGCGCGGGTACCGCAGTCGTGATTGCCTAACCGCTAGTGTAGTGCTTGGTAATTAATGCGACTTAATAATTGTGTGAAAAAAAGCATTAACCACAGATAAACACAGATGAACACAGAGGAACACAGTTAGATCGTCTGGTTTTATCCGTGTTCATCTGTGTTTATCTGTGGTTACGTAATTTTATAAATTCCCAACAGAATTTCGCACTACACTAGAAATCTTTTCTGGTGCCTGCAAAACCTATTTCAGCCCGGCGCGGATCGCTTCAATCCGCTTGCGATTTACATCAAAATCGCGCACACCCAATCTCGAACCTGAACGGACTTGAATGACATTTGCAGTCTCGTCCAGCGCGAACTCAACGTCGTCGACAAAACCCATCTTTGCTGATTTAAATTCCGCATACAGATAGTTTGGTTTTTCGCTGAGGATGGTTGTGCCTATATGGCTGCGCACGATCGCATTGAGTTTTTTCCAAACCGCCGCTGCGTCGCCATTGATCACCAAGGGCGCAATGTAATGGCTGTCGTCTTTGGCGACGGTGGAGGAAACAGTGTTGGGTTTATAAGATGGCGGTTTAAATTTTCCATCAGTAAAGCCAAGTCCGCTCGGCGGATTGCCGGTAAAGAGACCCATCGGTTGGCCTCCATAAATTTCAATCGCCAACACAATGGTGAGCGACAGGATGACGACAAGCAGTAACAACGTTGTGGTTTTCAGAATTTCTATCATGGCGTAATAATAATCGAGGAACGCGGCCTATCTCATCAACGTATCAACTCATCAATGTTTTTGTTCCGGCGGGTGCTTCAATATAGGCACACATGGTCATGCCGGAGTAGGGTGGTGCGGCGGTCAACACCAGGGATTTTTCCAGACCAATTTCGCTGAGCAAATATTGCACCTTGGCTGGATTCGGATGGGCTGCCTCCATCCAGGTCAGGCGGCAACCCTGATCGGGCAGCCGATCGCATGGGTGGATTGTGCCGCTCCATTGAATCAAATGTGGAATCAAACCACCTTCAATCGGGAAACCGTCATCCGGAATACTGATCCGCCAGCGATAGTCACCGCGCGACATGTCATGCACCTCGCCAAGAATCCCGCCGGTTTTTTCAACCACATGGTCGATGTCTTCGGTGCGGGCCACCCAGCCAATCAGTCGTGGGCGTTGCGCGATACGCTCTTGCACGTCGTCTGTATCGAGTCCAAACCATCGTGGCGCTACCGGATCGGGCGCGTCCGGTCGTAATGCAATCAACTCCAGGTAACAGGCCGACCCCAGCGACAACAACTGGTTATGCGTGCCCATATGCGCGTGTTCGCCGATTTCACTGAGTGTTACACCGAGCAAACGCTCCAACCAAATACGGCCGCGAGCCAGTTCGCTGCAACCTATAACCAAATGATCAATTGCTGACGGCATGGCCTGAAAAATTACGATGCGGTGACGCTGCGTTTCAGGGTGAAAACAGACTGTAAGCGCAAAGCAACCGCGCCCAGTGCCCAGCCAAGCAGCACACCAGCCGAATTGGCCAGCGCATCGGCCCACTCAAAAAAACGATAAGCGGTTAAGCCCTGCGCGGTTTCGATGGCGAGCCCCATGGTCATCAATGCAAACGCAATCAATCCATGGTGAAACATTTTTTGTTGCGGTGTCGCCAACATCCAGACCGTCATCAAACTGCCGTAGGCGACCAAGTGGTGCAGTTTGTCGGAGCCGGGCACGGCAAGGTTATTAAGCGGGATGAGTGATCCCACCCAAATCGCCAAGATAAAAATGACACCGGTGGCACGAAAAAACTGCATCATATTGTTTTTCATAAAGTTGTTATTGGCAGCGCGTTTTGGGGCATTTATGGCGGAAAGTGCCCGCCAATAATTGAGTTTACTTTGGCTTCCTCTGTGGTGGCAAATCGGTGCACACACCTTCGTACAATTCCGCCGCCATGCCAATGGTCTCGCCGAGTGTTGGATGCGGGTGAATGGTTTTGCCGATGTCGGTCGGATCACAGCCCATCTCAATGGCCAGCGCCAATTCGCCGATCATGTCGCCCGCGTGGGTGCCAACAATACCGCCGCCAATCACCCGATGGGTTTCAAGGTCGACAATCAGTTTGGTGAACCCTTCGTCGCGGCCATTGGCGATCGCCCGGCCGGATGCCGCCCATGGAAATACACTCTTGCCAAATTTGATGCCTTTGGTTTTGGCGGTGTCTTCGGTTTCGCCCACCCATGCAACTTCCGGATCGGTGTAGGCGACACTCGGAATCACACGTGCGTCAAAGAACGATTTTTGTCCGGCGGCAGCTTCGGCGGCGACGTGGCCTTCATGCACCGCCTTATGCGCCAACATCGGTTGGCCAACAACGTCACCGATCGCAAAAATATGCGGAATATTGGTGCGCAATTGATTGTCAACCGTAACGAAACCGCGTTCAGTCACCGCCACACCGGCTTTATCCGCGCCAATTTTGTTGCCATTGGGCGCACGGCCAACACTCATCAGTGCCATGTCGTAACGCACCGGATCGCCACGTTTGCCATCCGCCGTTTCAAAGGTGACATAAATTCCATCCGCCTTGGCATCGACTGCCACGGTTTTGGTGTTGAGCATAATATTGTCGAATCGCGGAGCATTCATTTTTTGCCAGACTTTGACCAGGTCGCGGTCCGCGCCCTGCATCAGGCCATCCATCATCTCGACCACATCGAGTCGTGCGCCGAGTGTTGAATAAACGGTGCCCATTTCCAGACCGATAATGCCACCACCGATGACCAGCATTTTTTTCGGAATTTCTTTGAGTGCCAGTGCACCGGTTGAGTCGACAATGCGTGGGTCGTCGGGAATAAACGGCAAACGAACCACCTGTGAACCGGCGGCAATAATCGCCTTTTCAAAACGGATCACCTTTTTCTCGCCGGTTTTTTCCTGTCCGCTGCCAGTGGTGAGTTCGACTGCGATGTGATGGGCATCGATAAATTGGCCAATGCCGCGCACCGTTTCAACCTTGCGCGCTTTGGCCATGCCGGCCAGGCCGCCGGTGAGTTTGCCGACCACTTTTTCTTTCCAGCTGCGTAATTTATCCAAGTCAATTTTTGGCTCGCCAAAACTGATGCCGTGTTCGGCAAGTGCGGCGGTTTCGTCTGCCACTGCGGCGACGTGTAACAACGCTTTCGAAGGAATACAGCCGACGTTCAAACACACCCCACCAAGCTGGGCGTAACGCTCGATCAGGATGACCTTCATGCCCAAATCAGCGGCACGGAAAGCCGCCGAATAACCGCCCGGACCGGCACCCAGCACCACCATTTCACAGCTGAAGTCGACGTTGCCGGTATAGGCATTGGCGGCGGTAGCGGCGGGAGTGGGGGCAGGAGCGGCAGGCGTGCTTGGTGCCAATGCACGGCCAGCTGGCGCGTTGGTTGTTGGTGCTGTGGTTTTTTCCGCCACAGATGTTGCCGCCATAGATGTTGCAGCTGGTAGGGTCGCCGACTCCAGCACCAACAGCAGCGAGCCTTCTGATACCTTGTCGCCGATTTTGACTTTTAATTCTTTAATGACACCTGCGTGCGGCGATGGAATCTCCATGGTCGCTTTGTCACTCTCGAGTGAAACCAGTGAGTCTTCTTTTTTGACGGTGTCACCGATCTTAACCAATATTTCGATTACTGGAATTTCTTTGAAGTCACCGATGTCGGGAACAGTTACGTTGATCAGGTTTGACATGCTGGCTCCTAAAGTACGAGTCGGCGAATGTCGCCCATTACGCTGGCAAGGTAGGTTGTGAAGCGGGCGCCAGAAGCGCCATCGACCACCCGGTGGTCATACGAAAGTGACATCGGCAGAATCATTCTCGGCACAAATTCTTTGCCGTTCCAGACCGGCTTCATCGCCGATTTGGAAACACCGAGTATTGCCACTTCCGGCGCATTGATAATCGGTGTGAAGTACGATCCACCGATGCCGCCTAGTGATGAAATGGAAAAACAACCGCCGGACATTTCCGCTGGAGACAACTTTCCTTCGCGCGCTTTGAGCGCCAACTCGGAGGATTCCTTGGCGATTTCGATCACCGATTTTTGATCGGCGTTACGAATAACCGGCACCACCAATCCATTCGGTGTGTCGGCCGCAAAACCGATGTTGTAATAGTGTTTCAAAATCAGGTTTTCACCACCCGGTTGAAGGGAGGAATTAAATTCCGGGAACTTCTTTAAGGCCGCAACACTCGCCTTGATGAGGAACGCAAGCATGGTCAGCTTGACACCGGACTTGGCGATTTCTTCGTTGGTTTTGACACGAAATGCTTCGACATCGGTAATGTCGGCGTCGTCTTGCTGCGTGACGTGCGGAATCATCATCCAGTTGCGGGTGAGATTGTTGCCGGATAGTTTTTTGATGCGTGAAAGGGCGCGGGTTTCAATTTCGCCGAACTTGGTGAAATCAATATGCGGCATTTCCGGCATGGCAAAACTGCCGCCGGCAGCACCAGCGGGTTTGGTATTCGCCAAGGTGGTTTTAACGTAGCCCTTGACGTCGGCTTCCGTTATGCGGCCCTTATTGCCGCTGCCTTTTACTTTGGACAGGTCAACACCAAATTCGCGCGCCAACTTGCGAATGGATGGTGACGCGTGCACATTCACCGGTACGTTGCCGCTGCCGGCCGTTTGCACGGCAGGTGCGGATGCGGAGCCGGGCGGAGGTGCAGGCGCAGGCGCCGCCGCCTTGGGTTGTGGCGTCGCGACAGCACTCGCTGGGGCAGCAGGAGCCGCAGCCGGTGCAGATGGCGCTTTGGTCGCCGGTGCGGCGACCGCTGCTTCGGCGGCATCAACAATCAATACCAACACACCTTCCGACACCTTGTCGCCGAGCGCCACTTTGATTTCTTTGACCACACCGTTGACCGGCGACGGCACTTCCATGGTCGCCTTGTCACTTTCCAGCGAGACCAAGGAATCTTCCTTTTTAACGGTGTCACCGACCTTGACCAAAATTTCGATCACCGGAATGTCTTTGAAATCACCGATGTCGGGTACTTTTACTTCTACGAGATTTGCCACGCAATCTCTCCTCAAGCATTTTTTATTTGACCGTCACAACAATTACCTTGTGACCGAATATTCGCTACATTGAAAATTGCCCTGGTCGTTTGGTTAAACCGTCCACGGCGCGGGTTTGGTGGCATCAATGCCATATTTCTTGATGGCTTCAGTGACTGTTTTCAACGGAATTTGTCCCTCGTCCGCCAACGCTTTGAGGGAGGCCACCACCACGTAATAACGGTTGACCTCAAAAAACTTGCGCAACTGTTTGCGTGTGTCCGAGCGACCAAAACCATCCGTGCCCAACACGGTTAATTTGCGATCATTCACGTACGGTCGAATCTGATCGGCAAAGGAGCGCATGTAGTCGGTCGAAGCAATCGCCGGACCTTTGCGGCCTTTCAGCAATTGCGCCACGTGTGACAACTTTGGCGTGGCTTCCGGATTGAGCAGGTTATGGCGTTCGACCGCCATGCCGTCGCGGCGCAACTCGGTAAACGAGGTACAGCTCCAAATATCCGATACCACGCCCCAATCGAGCTCAAGCAACTCTGCGGCGGCAATGACTTCACGCAATATGGTGCCTGAGCCCATCAGCTGCACACGCGGCTTTTTGGTTTCTTTCGACTCACGGAACAAATACATGCCTTTGAGAATGCCCTCATTGGCACCAACCGGCATGGCCGGATGGCTGTAGTTTTCGTTCATGACCGTGATGTAGTAATAAACGTGCTCCATTTTTTCGTACATGCGTTTTAGGCCGTCATGCATGATCACCGCGAGCTCGTAGCTAAACGTCGGGTCGTAGGAAATACAATTCGGGATGGTCGCGGCCAATAAATGCGAGTGACCATCTTCGTGTTGCAAACCCTCACCATTCAAGGTGGTCCGACCCGCGGTGCCGCCGAGCAAAAAGCCGCGTGCTTGCATGTCACCCGCCGCCCACGCCAAGTCGCCAATGCGCTGGAAACCAAACATTGAATAAAAGATAAAAAACGGAATCATGTGCTGGCCATGATTGGCATAACTGGTGCCGGCCGCCATCCACGAGCAGAACGCGCCCGCTTCGTTAATGCCTTCCTGCAGAATTTGTCCCGCCTTATCTTCTTTGTAGAACATCAATTCGCCCGAATCGACCGGTTCGTAAAGCTGTCCGACCGACGAATAAATGCCGAGCTGGCGAAACAGACCTTCCATACCAAAGGTGCGCGACTCATCGGCAACAATCGGCACCAAGCGCGGGCCCAATTCCTTGTCACGAATCAGCGCGGAAAACGCCCTGACAAACGCCATGGTGGTGGAAATTTCCCGCTCCTCGGTTGACTTGAGCAATGCGTCAAAAATGGTCAGGTCCGGAATTTTTAGCGCAGGGATATTCGGGAAACGCACCGGCAACGAGCCGCCGAGTTTTTCACGTGCCGCTTTCAGATATTGAATCTCCGGGGAATCGTCGGGTGGTTTGTAAAACGGTACATCGGCAATCACATCATCCGATATTGGAATGCTGAAACGGTCACGAAATTGTTTCAGCGAACCCAGATCCATCTTTTTTAATTGATGGGTGATGTTCTGGCCTTCGCCGGATTTACCCATGCCATAACCCTTTACCGTTTTGGCGAGGATGATGGTCGGCTGTCCCGTGTGTTTGACTGCGGATGAGTAGGCGGCATAGACCTTGTATGGATCGTGGCCGCCGCGATTCAGGCGCCAAATGTCTTCGTCCGACATCGACGACACCATTTTTTCCAACTCAGGATATTTGCCAAAGAATTCTTTGCGAACGTAGGCACCATCACGTGCTTTGTAGTTTTGATATTCGCCGTCGACGGCTTCCATCATGCGCGCTTTGAGTGTGCCGTCATTGTCTTTGGCGAGTAACGGATCCCAATAACGACCCCAAATTACTTTTAAGACGTTCCAGCCGGCACCACGGAAATCACTTTCTAACTCCTGGATGATTTTGCCGTTGCCACGTACCGGGCCATCGAGCCGTTGCAAATTACAGTTCACCACAAAAATCAAATTGTCCAAGCCTTCGCGTGCCGCCAGAGAAATGGCACCGAGTGACTCCGGCTCATCCATTTCGCCGTCACCCATAAACGCCCAGACTTTGCGGCCTTCGGTGTTGACGATGCCACGGTTATGCAGGTACTTCATGAAGCGAGCCTGATAAATTGCCTGCAATGGTCCCAGCCCCATCGATACGGTTGCAAATTGCCAGAAGTCAGGCATCAACCAAGGGTGGGGATACGATGAAATGCCTTCGCCATCGACCTCGCGGCGGAAGTTTTCCATTTGTTCTTCGGAGATGCGGCCTTCGAGGAACGCGCGCGCATAAACACCGGGGGCGGAGTGACCCTGCATATAAATCAAGTCGCCGCCATGGGCTTTGGATGGCGCGTGCCAAAAATGATCAAAACCGACGTCATACAAGGTCGCAGCGGACTGGAAGCTGGCAATGTGGCCACCAAGCTCGGACGACTCCTTGTTTGCGCGCAGCACTGTTGCAACCGCATTCCAGCGAATCAGCGAACGAATGCGGTGTTCCATTTCTTGATCACCGGGCAACAGATCTTCGGCGTGCGGTGGAATGGTGTTGATGTAGGCGGTATTGGGCGAGTACGGCAGGTTGGTGCCCGACCGGCGGGCTTTGTCAACCAGTGACTCAAGTAAGAAGTGCGCGCGTTCCGGGCCTTCCGCTTCCAGCACGGCATCCAATGCATCCAGCCATTCGCGGGTTTCTTGCGGGTCAATATCGTCTTGCAGAAAGGCGGAGCGATCCATCGCCAGTCTCCTCATGTTGTAAAAAAATTATTAGACGACTATTAGAACGCAATAATTCAATCGACGCTATTGCCCATCATCAAACTATGAGCACAGCGCTTGTGAATTTTGATTAGAAATAGTGGTGTGGCAGAAGTTGCTACCAAGCACCTGAAATTTGTGGCCGGACAATCATTTTCCGTTTAATCCGTAAAGTTGGTGTCAGCAAAAGGCATTGCTGACGTGGAACCGCAATCGCG
>JAYTBF010000185.1:0-4160 GCA_043737175.1 Burkholderiales bacterium | reverse complement strand
AACCCCTCCCCCGCCGCAGGCGGGGGAGGGGAGCATGCAGTTCCCAAATCGCGGTTGCACTTTGGGAAAACATCATTAATGCAGTTCGTTATAGATTGTTTCGGCCAATTCATAAGAAATTCCCTCCACATTCGCCAAATCCTCGACGCTGGCCGATACCACGCCCTGTAAACCGCCAAACTGTTGCAACAATGCCTTACGGCGTTTGCGGCCGATTCCTTTGACGTCTTCCAATGTCGATGTCTTGCGTTTTTTGCCCCGTTTGGCGCGGTGCCCCGTTATGGCAAAGCGGTGAGCTTCGTCGCGAATTTGCTGGACCAGGTGAAAACCGGCATTGTCATTCGGCAAATGCAGTTCCTCGCGGGAGCGCGCGCCGTGTTTACCAAAAATCAAAGTCTCCAGCCCCGGTTTGCGTTCTTCGCCCTTTGCCACACCGATCAGCAGAATGTCCGAAAGCCCCAATTCACTCATCACTTCTTCGGCCACACTGAGTTGACCCTTGCCACCGTCAATCAATATCAAGTCCGGACGTAATCTTGGTGTGGTTTCGTCGTCAGCAGGCGCGGCGATTTTTTTGTAACGACGGGTCAACACATCCCGCATGGCGGCGTAGTCATCGCCCGGGGTGATGCCGGTGATGTTGTAGTTCCGGTATTGCGATGCCTGCATGGCACCGTTGTCAAACACCACACACGATGCCACGGTCGCTTCACCCATGGTGTGGGAAATATCAAAACACTCAACCCGTTCAATGCCTTCGAGTCCAAGCGTTTCATTGAGCGTGCGGAGCTTGGTTTCCTGCGAGGCACGATCGGCCAATCGTTGGCCGATGGCATACAGGCCATTTTTGGTCGCCATCACCATCCATTGCCGCGCCTCCCCTTGCGGATGGGTCACGATTCGCACCTGACGTCCCGCCTTGGCGGAAAGAGTTTCCTGCCAGTCGGTGGTATCAAAATCGCCTTCGAGAATCACCGAGGTCGGCGCCGCCCTTTCGGCATAGTGCTGATCAATAAACGCATCCAGAATCGACCATCGATCTGCTTGATAAACGTTGACCGGAAAAAATGGTTTATCGCCCAAATGACGCCCACCACGCACCATGGCCAGATTGACACACCAGGTTGACGACGACTCCACCACCGCAATCACATCGGCATCGCGTTCCGAAGTGGTTTCAACAAATTGTTTGGACAAAATCTGCTGCAACACCCGCACCTGATCGCGATAACGCGCCGCCAATTCATATTGGGTTTCCGCGGCGGCCGCCTCCATTTTGCGATTGATCTCAGTGACCACATCATTTTCCTTGCCATCCAGAAACTGGGTCGCATTGCGAATGTCATTGGCATAACCGGCTTCGTCGATCAGGCCGACGCAGGGTGCCGAACACCGGCCGATCTGGTGCATTAAACACGGACGGGATCGGTGCGAAAACACGCTGTCATCGCAGGTGCGTAGCTTGAATACTTTTTGCAGATGGTTAATGGTGTCGCGTACCGCCCACGACGACGGGAAAGGTCCGAAATATCGATGTGGTTTGCTGTGTGAGCCGCGATGAAAACGAATCTGCGGAAATTGCCTGCCACTGACCATGATGTACGGATAACTCTTGTCATCCCGGAACAACACGTTGTAGCGCGGGCTCAGCGACTTGATTAAATTGTTTTCCAGGATCAGCGCTTCGGATTCGCTGGCGGTGATGGTGGTATCAATGCCAACAATTTGCGCCACCATCATGCTGGTACGTGGACTGGCGTGTTGCTTTACAAAATACGACGAGACGCGTTTTTTAAGATCACGCGCCTTGCCGACATAAATGACCTCGCCCTGCGCATTTTTCATGCGGTAAACACCCGGCAAATTGGGCAACGCCAGCAATACGGGCTTGGCGTCAAAAACAGGCGGTGGGGCGCCGGTAGGGGAGGTGTCGGTCATCCGTGCAGATGCTGCTTGATCAAGTTAAATACATCATGAAACGTGGCCTCGGTCAAACGGCGGGTATTGGTGTTGTATCGCGAGCAATGGTAACTATTAAACAGCGTCCTGCCGTCTGGTAAAGGGTGAATCGCGCCATGGCCAAATTTGGCCGCAGACTTTTTTAAACCCACACTCATTAACACCGCATCATGGGCGATGCCACCCAGAGTGAGAATGGCGCTACCCGCAGGTAACGCAGCCAGCTCCGTTGCCAGATATTTGTTACAGGTGCGAATTTCGTCCGGGGTCGGCTTATTTTGTGGCGGCAGGCATTTCACCGCATTCGATATCCGACAGTTGATGAGCTCAAGATTGGTGTCGAGTTCACCATTGGTCATGACGGTATTGGACTGGGTCGCATAACCAAATTTATGCAGGGTGCGATAAAGCAATTCACCAGCGTAGTCGCCGGTAAACGGTCGACCGGTGCGGTTGGCGCCATGCATGCCGGGAGCGAGGCCAACAATGAATAATTCAGGATGGCTTGCACCAAACGCCGGCACCGGTTTACAAAAATAGCCCGGAAACTCAAGGCGGGTTTCATCCAAAAACGTCGCCAGGCGGGGGCAATCGCGGCAATTAGGCTTAAATTTTTTCGCGGCTGTCATGGTGTTAGACACATCGTTTTTTTACAGGTGAACTGTTCGATTATGACCAATAAAAAAGGCACGGACTCCCGTGCCTTTTTTGCAACGTGATCGTGTAATACTAAACGCGACGGCGATATTCGTTGGTACGGGTGTCAATTTCAATTTTGTCCCCTGACTCACAAAACAGCGGCACCAAAATTTCATGGTTGGTTGGTTTGATACGTGCCGGCTTCATGACCTTGCCAGAAGTATCACCACGCACGGCAGGATCGGTATCGATTTCACGCACCACTGAATTTGGCAATTCAACCGAAATGGCACGGCCATCGTAGAACACCACTTCGGCAACCAAACCGTCGTCGAGGTAAACCAGAGCGTCGCCCATGTTTTCTGCTTCGACTTCGAACTGGTTGTATTCGGCATCCATAAATACATACATTGGGTCGGAGAAATAGGAATAGGTGCATTCCTTTTTTTCGAGTTGGACGACTTCGAATTTGTCGTCCGCTTTGTAAACAGATTCGGTACCGGAGTTGGAAAGAAGATTCTTCAACTTCATTTTGACCACAGCCGAGCTGCGACCGGATTTATTGTATTCGGCCTTTAATATGACCATCGGGTCTTTACCGATCATGACGACGTTACCGGCGCGGAGTTCTTGTGCGATTTTCATTTGGAAATAACCTTGGGACTAATTTGATGAGGAAATATGGCGATTACCGGCTTGCCAATGAAGCTGTAATGATGTTGTTCGGCCGCGCTAAAAATTCAAATACGACATCAAGCGCGGCAAAGCCTTAAATTTTAAGGAATTTTTGATAAAAAGTCATCAAATTCGTTGCACAATCCGACTGCAACAACAATTGTTTTTGTTTGAAGACGGCATGAATTCGCAATTCTGACAGTTGATTTAGAAAACCCTGCCAGGCATCCGCCATGCCTGCGCCATCACCATCGTTCACCGCCAACCACAGCGCCCGTAGGGCCTGTTCTGCTTGGGGCACCAATCCATGGCAATAAAAATCCAAAAAGGCGTTCAACTTGGCCAAATGTACGCCGTCGTTTTGAGGGTAAATTTGCCAAACGAACGGTTTGGCCGCATAAAACGCCCGCACCAACGAGTCCTCGCCGCGCACAAACAAGATGTCGTGCGCAGCAAGAACGCCGTCCAGCGCAGTTTGTGGCACAAACGGCACGATTTGGCACTTATCAAGGCAATGACGGTGGGCGACGTCGGCCAAAGTGCCGACAGGAATGGTGATATCCACCACCGAGTCCGTTGCTGAAAGGGCCGTCAACAACGGCAGCGCACGCGCGGAATCGTAACCAAACAAAAAAATTCGTGTTGGCGGAGCCTGCTGATTATGTGGCTGGTCTGCCGGCCGGATTGCCGCTTCCCGAATCAGTCCACCGGTGTCGCCCACAAAGCCGGGAAAGAAAAAATATTTAGTCAGCGGCAAATTCGGATGGGGCGAAGGCAACAAATGGTGATCCGTTACCCACGGTTCGGCAGTTAAATATTCGAGGTTAACCCACATCGGCTTGATCATTTGGCGCGCCATTTTTGCAATGTACGATTCCGGCAAATTG
>JAYTBF010000184.1:0-9975 GCA_043737175.1 Burkholderiales bacterium | reverse complement strand
TCGGCCGGCAACTTCAAGGACTACAACCACCGCATTGAAGCCGTCAATTACACCCTGGCACACGACGACGGCATCACCAATCGTAATCTGGAACAAGCCGACATTATTCTGGTGGGGGTATCCCGCTCGGGCAAAACCCCGACCTGCCTCTATATGGCGCTGCAATTTGGCATCAAAGCCGCCAACTACCCACTGATTCCGGAAGACCTGGAAAAAATGAAGTTGCCACCGGCGTTGGCGGCATTAAAAGGCAAAGTGTGGGGGCTATCGATTCTGCCGGACCGACTCACGCAAATTCGCCAGGAACGCAAACCGGACAGCAAATACGCCTCGGCAGACAATTGCCGATGGGAAGTCTCAACGGCGGAACGCCTGATGGAAGGTGCGGGGATTCGCTACTTGAACTCCACCACCAAGTCAATTGAAGAACTCGCCGCCACGATATTGCACGAGGCGGGGCTCGATCGACGGGTGTACTAACCTCGAAATCCGGCGCGGTCGCTGCCAAGGCGGAGCGTTTGGCGTTCCGCTTTGTCCACACTACGCTTGCTCGGTGTTTTTGCGACTCTCGTAACCGGCAAATTACCCGAAATTTTTCGCCGCAAAATCCCAGTTCACCAAATGGTTGATGAAGTTCTCAACAAAATTGGCACGGCGGTTACGGTAGTCGATGTAATAGGCATGCTCCCACACATCCACACACAGCAACGCCTGGTCAGCCGTGGTGAGGGGCGTGCCGGCCGCGCCCATGTTGACAATATCCACCGACCCATCGGCCTTCTTCACCAGCCAGGTCCAGCCGGAGCCGAAGTTGCCGACGGCGGCGGTCACAAACGCCTTTTTGAACTCGCCATGTCCGCCCCATTTTTTGTTGATGGCATCAGCCAGGGTTCCGGTCGGCGCTCCACCGCCGTTTGGAATCATGCTGTTCCAGAAAAAAGTGTGGTTCCACGCTTGCGCGGCGTTGTTGTAAATTCCGTCGGATGACTTCTTAATAATGTCTTCCAGCCCTACGTCTTCGAATTCAGTCCCTTTGATCAGCTTGTTAAGTTGGGTCACGTAGGCCTGATGATGCTTGCCGTAGTGGTACTCGAATGTTTCCTTGGATATATGTGGTTGCAGCGCATCCAGCGCATAAGGCAATGGGGGTAAGGTGTGTTCCATTTCTTTCTCCGCGATAAGAATTTTCAGGTGTGGTGAATTTCAGCCGCGTCTGAAGCGGCAATTTATTTGCCATAAACAAATATTTTCTACTGCTGACAAAATGTTGTATGTGCGCTGACGTACATAATTCCAAAACGTATTCACCAGCCAACGGTTACCACCAAGGTCAATGGAAATATTGGTGTATGGCCATATTTACCTCGGAATCGGCCGCTAAAGAATGCCCGCTTCGCAATACGGCGTGGCACTGACCACGCGTGCATAACCTAGCCGCGTGAGATCGATGCTGTCGAATCGCCCAAACACAATCAGCTCGGCGATGGCCCTGCCCGCCGCGGGCGCATGCATCATGCCGTGCCCTGAAAACCCGGACACGGCGTAGAAATTGCCGATGCTGGTCGTGCCGATAATCGGGTTACCGTCCAATTCACATTGGTCGTAAAGGCCGGACCAGGTGCGATGGCACTTGGCCGACTCGAACGACGGGAAGCGGTGCGCCACGGCCGGCCAGACGACATTTTCAAAGTAGTGGTGATCGATGTCGAACTTGAATCCGCGACGCACATCGCCATCCACCAGTCCACCGGAAAATCCCACGCCCTCAGAACGAAACGCGAGGCGCGACAGGTCTTTCACGTACGGCAGACGTTCGATCGGGTTACCGCAGGTAAAGTAATGTTCGAATCGTCGCAGCGGCGTCACCGGCAGCGGCACGTCGGCCAATTCCGAAACAACACCGGACCACGCCCCAGCTGCGTTGACAAAAGTATTGGCGCGAATCGAGGCGCCGGACTTGAGACCGGCCCGTGTGATTGATGCACCGCCATGCACCAGCGCAGTGACGCTGTCTGTTAGGTATTCGACGCCCAGCGATATCGCCTTACGCTTGAAGCCCTGCAGCAAGCCATTCGGGTCACACCAACCATCGCCGGGTGACAACACGCCACCGGCCAGATCATCGACATACATGGATGGAAAACGCGCCTTCAATTCAGCCGGCGTCAGCAGCCGCACATCACAGCCGTGCGCACGCTGAATCGCGTGGTTCGACTCCAGCAGACCCAAACCTTCCGGCGGCACGATAAACAGATAGCCGCCCTCCACCCAATCGACCGGTGCCTCGCGCATAACGCCTGCGGTCTCCACCGTCATCGTTTGCGGGAAGTTCTTGATAAAGTCGATTGAGTAATTCGACATCTCGATATTTTCCGGGCAGGAAAACAATCGTCTGGCACCCCCGGAGGCGCGCAAGGTCGAACAAAATTCGTAGGTCGGATCGGGCTCGATCACGGTTACGGTCAACGATGGCGACAATACTTTCAAGAAGTATGCGGTTGCCGATCCCATAATGCCTCCGCCGATGACGGCGACGTCCGTTGTGCCGGGCACCTCAGTCATGGAGATTGCCGCCTGCAGTCGGAATGTGATGGGCGTTTGAAGGTGGGTGCATCATTTGTTGTTCCAAAAAAAGTCGATTCAAGTTCTAAGTGTGCAATTTTGGAAACCGAGGAACTCTTAATTGGGAGTGTAAATTTCGAGTGTCTTACAGGGACGTCTGTTTGATTGATCGACGGCAAAAGTTAATGCATCCTGCTTGATACCATCAAAATCATTAGGCTGGCGGAAGTATGCCCGAATCAACCTTTGCAACTTTCCGTTTTTTCAGCCCTTAGTCCCCATCCCAAAACCCACAACACCCAACGCCCAACACCCAACCGCCTTTGCTGCACCGCACCATCCGTCTCCCCAACCGGGTTGTTGCATATGCGGTACAAATGTGGCAAAAATCATCAGACTTTCCAACCGCCACAGTCTAGATTGCGGGATAATTTCGGCCATTGGTCGTCGCGTTGTTTGCTCTTAGGTAAACATGGTTCGACAGGTTTTTCGCCTCGCCCAGTAAGCGGCCTGTTATCAACCCGCCCCACCCCACTTTTTAGTCGTCCGTTTTTGTTTTTAATAACAATAGTTCCAATCTCCCAAGGAGTGTATCCATGTCCCGCAAATCATTTGCCAAACGCGTTCTTCCCGCTGTAGTTGCCAGTGCCCTTGCCTTCGCCGGCAGCGCCAGTGCCGTCCAATTTCAAGGTGTGTATGTATTTGGTGACAGCTTGTCCGACGCCGGTTTTTACCGTCCGTTCCTGTTGTCGATCGGCGTGCCTGCGGCCACGGCTGCGACGCTTGGTCGCTTCACCACCAATCCGGGTCCGGTTTGGTCGGAAATCATCGCCCAGTATTACGGTGGCAACGCCAATCCATCCAACGTGGCAGGCGGCGGAATGTTCGCCCAGGGTGGTGCCCGCGTCGCAGTGAGCTCCACCTCGACCCCGTCTGGGTTTGCCCAGCGTCCGGTGTCAACACAAATTTCTGAACATCTCACTGCCAGCGGTGGCGCAGCCAACCCAAATGGCTTGTATGCGATCTGGGCGGGTGGCAATGATTTGCTGCAAGCCGGTGCCGCCGGTGTCGCATCGGCCAATGATGTGGCAGCACAATCCGGCCGTTTGCGTGCTGCCGGCGCCCGCCACATCCTGGTTTTTGGTTTACCTAATCTGGGCATCACCCCGGGTGCGATTGCAGGCGGTGCTGGCGCTGTCGCGTTACAAACAGCCGCATCGGCAGGTTTCAACATCACCTTGTTTAATGCACTCGCCGCAACCGGTCAGCGTGTGATTTCGGTGGACGTATTCACCATGCTCAATGAAGTGGCCGCCAACGCCAGCGCGTTTGGCTTTACCAATATCACCGGCATGGCCTGCGGCCCGTTCCCGCCGTTTGCCCCGTCTGGTGGCAGCTCACAATTTTGTACCGGTGCAAATCTGGTTGCGGGTGCCACACCAAACAACTATTTGTTTGCCGATAGCATTCATCCAACCAGCGGCGCACTAGCGATTGTGGCGGATCTGGTCAAGTCGTTGATTGATGGCCCGAATGCCTACTCGACCATGGCAGAAGTGCCGTTGTCATCGCGTGCCGCACATGTGCGCACACTCGAGTCGGGCTTGCAACAAGGTGCCACGGCAGCGGTCGGCAGTGTTTCCGCCTTTGCGGCCTACGATGGTGGCAAGTCTGATTTTTCAGCGAGCAACCTGAATCCACAAACCAATACCAAAAACCGCGCGGCAACGGTTGGCGTAACCATGCGTGTTGCCAATGGTGTGACAGTCGGTGTTGCGGTTGGCAAAAATAACAACGAAACCCGCATGGGAACGGTTGGCCAATACGATCTCGACGAAACCGCGTTTTCAATGTTTGGCTCGGCAAAATATGGTGCGTTCTACGCCAATGGCACATTCAGCAATTCTGATTTGGAATTCAACGGCATTCGCCGCAACGTCAGGCTTGGCAGCGTCACCCGCACCACCAACGCCTCGACCAACGGTTCGAACGTATCCGGTAGCGCGAATGTCGGTTACGACTTCAAAGTCGGTGGCCTGACCGTCGGCCCATTTGTTGGCATGACCCGTCAAAGCGTGTCCGTTGCACGTTTCCAAGAAAATGCCGGTGCCGCTGTTGCCTTGTCCACCGACTTGATTATTGAAGACCAAAATCGCACCTCACGTGTGACCAGCGTTGGTGTACGTGCCAGCATGACTCTTGGCAAGTTCACCCCGTTTGTACGCGTGGCCATGGACAGCGACGGCAACAACAACGAGCGGTTTGTCACCGCCTCACCGGCTTCGGTTACACAGGGCATCAAATACGACATCCCGGGTTATCGTGGCGACAGCAAATGGGTCACCAGCGTCATCGGTATCCGTGGCAACATCACCGACCGTATTGGCCTGGGTGTGGCTTACTCGAACGTCAGCAGCAAAGAAGGTGTGACGCAAAATGGTGTAACAGCAAACCTCAGCGTCAATTTCTAAAGCCTGACGGTACCATCGCAATCAAAAAGCCGCTGAAGGTTGCACGACCGCAAAAAGCCGCTGACGTTATGTCAGCGGCTTTTTTTGCCCGGAATTTATTTGTAGGTTGCGCCGCAAACCGATTGCGGGCACCATGCCAGTATGAAACGTGTCTACACCGCCCTGCATTTACCCGACGCCCATTTGCTGCGCGACCTGTTACAACACGCCGGTATTCCCGCGTTCGTGTTTAACGAAAATACCGCATCCGCGATTGGCCTGGTGCCGGTGTCGTCGTCGCAGCCGCAAGTCTGGATCGCGCAAGCGCATCAGCAACATCACGCCGAGGCCATTATTCGCGACTATCAAACCCGTCCTGCCACCACCGAAACCTGGAACTGCCAAAATTGTAGCGAGTCCAATCCAGGCGAATTTGATTCCTGTTGGCAATGCGGACAACACTGACGGCCGCGAGTTTGGTCCAGACGAAGTAAACTCTGCAACTGCAGTCCATTCGCAATACCCAACGATCTTTTTTCAATTGGAACATTCATGATTATCAACAAACTTAAAAACCGTTCGCTGATGATGTTGGCAACCGGCGTGATGTCGGTTTCGCTTTCACTATCACTGGTCACACCGGCCGTTGCCCAAGACAGTATCGACGGGGTATTGGCCGGTGCCCACCGCAGCGACACCAATCGCGCGCGCGATAAATTTCGCAACCCCAAAGAAACATTGGCTTTCCTTGGCGTCAAACCAACTTCAACCGTGGTTGAGATCTGGCCGGGTGGCGGCTGGTACACCGAAGTGTTGGCACCTTATCTGCGTGACAAGGGCAGCTACACCGCCGCCTTTCCCGCGCAAGCCGTCAAGGGTCTGAAAAACTTTCAGGACAAACTGGCCACGGCACCTGCCGTGTACGACAAAGTCAAAATCGTTCCGTTTGGTGTGCCGGCCGCGCTCGATATCAAACCGGAAGGCGGTGCGGACGTGGTGCTGACGTTTCGCAATGTCCACAATTGGCTCAAGGATTCCCTGACCGACCCATTTATGAAAAGTTATTTTGACGCGCTAAAACCGGGCGGTGTGTTGGGAGTGGTTGAGCACCGCGCCAAGCCAGGCACGACGATTGAAGAATCAATGAAATCCGGCTACGTGACCGAAGCCTTTGTGATCGAACGGGCACTTGCCGCCGGATTCAAACTCGATGCCAAGAGCGAAATCAACGCCAATGCCAAGGACACCAAGGACTACAAAAAAGGCGTGTGGACATTACCACCGGTGTTGACCGAAGGTGAAACCGACCGTGCCAAATATTTGGCCATCGGCGAATCAGACCGGATGACTTTGCGTTTTATCAAGCCGTTGAAGTAGTTTGGGGTTGGGCGTTGGGCGTTGGGCGTCGCTACAACTGGAACGGGTAAACGGCGCCCAGCTTTAATATTGTTGTCAGTTCATCGAGTGCGGTGCGCACTTCCAAAATCAGTGCCGGGTCCATCAACTCGTCGTCACCCATTCTGTCGCGATAATTTTTTTCCACCCAAGCCGTTAATTGTGCGTATCGCTGATCAGTCAGCACCACACCCGGGTTCACCGCCGCCGCTTGTGGCCCGGTGAGCTCGACGCGTAAGCGCAGGCACGCCGGGCCACCACCGTTCATCATACTTTCGCGCAGATCAAATACCAGCAATTCGTCAATCGGCCCACCACGGGTAACCATGGCTTGCAAATACCGCCAGACACTCTCCGTCTGGCGACATTCTTCTGGAACAACAATGGTAAGTTTGCCCTGCGGGTCATTTGGCTTGGACAATAGCTGACTATTAAAAAGGTAACTCGATATGGCGTCATCCAATGGAACGTCGTCTTCGCGCACGGTGACAACTTGAATGGTGTGATTCGATTTGGTCTGCAACTCAAGCATCACCGCATGCTGATCCGCAAACGCCAGCTCGTGACAAAACAGCACATCGCGATGACCAACCGCAATCACGTCGTTGTGGAACACGCCCGCATCAATCACGTCCGGATTTTGTTGCGCAAAAACCGTGTGTGCTGAATCCAGCCCGTGTAATCGCGCCACCGCCATCGATGCTTCACAGGTCTGTCGCGCCGGAAAGCGTTTGGGTGCTGCCGCTGTTGGGTTAAATCCATGGGCACCGTATACAAACATTTCAACACCACGCGTACCGATAACAGAACAAAACCGGGTGTGATTGGCCGCCCCCTCGTCACCAAACTGCGGGCAATTTGGCAATGACGCATGATGGACAAAATATTTTTCATCGGCAAACATCGCTCGCAACAGTCGCGAGGTGGTGGGGTGTTCGATCGAGCGGTGAAATTTATTGTTCAGATTGGCCGCAGTGAAATGCACTCGAGCGTCGCGGGTATTGGCGGCCGGACTGACAGTGGCGGCATTCGCCGCCCACATCGCCGAGGCCGACATCACGCCATAAAAAACCGCTCTGGCATCACGCGCGGCGGCTTTCAACACCGCGGCGTCATCACCGCCAAATCCAAGTGATCGTAACGATGCGATATCCGGTCGTGCATGTGGTGCCAGTACGCCCTGTTTCCAGCCGCGATCAGAGAGCGCTTTCATTTTTGCCAGGCCCTGCAACGCCGCTAATTTTGGATTGGCGACGGCACCGCGATTTTTGGTCGAGGCGATATTGCCAAACGACAAGCCGCTGTAATTGTGCGTCGGCCCGACCAGCCCGTCAAAATTCCATTCGTGTGCACTCATAACGTCAGCCCAGGTGCAAGTTTCGCAGGCAAGGTGATGGTCTCGGACTCAAGGCTTGCCTGTGGGTAGGCACAATAATCAGCGGCGTAAAAAGCGCTGGCGCGATGGTTTCCCGAGGCACCAATGCCACCAAACGGTGACGCACTCGACGCACCGGTGAGTGGACGATTCCAATTGACGATGCCGGCGCGGATGGTGCGCTCAAACTGTGTGTATTGATCACGATTGATCGACAACAAACCCGCCGCCAAACCATAACGGGTTTGATTGGCGTGTTTGATGGCGTCGTCAAAACGGTGATAACGGATCACCAACAACAAGGGACCAAAATATTCTTCGTCGGCCAGGTCGGCAACATCGGTCACATCAATCAACCCGGCCGACAATAAGGCAGTGTTGGCCTGTAGTGATTTCATTTCCAGCAAGCTGCGACCGCCAGAGTCGAGCAACATTTGTTGCGCGGCCAATAATTTTTCTGCGGCATTGATGGAAATCACCGCGCCCATAAACGGTGGTGGCTCAGCGTCAAACGCACCAACAGTTAATGTCGCCGCAACCGCCACCAAACGCGCCAGTAAGGTGTCACCCGCTTCGCCGTGGGCCACATACAAACGCCGCGCACAGGTACAACGTTGCCCGGCGGAAATAAATGCCGACTGAATAATATGATGCACGGTCGCATCGATATCAGTAATGTCGCCAACAATCAGTGGATTGACACCGCCCATTTCCAGCGCCAAAATTTTTCCGGGTTTACCGGCAAAACCGTGGTGAATCGCATGACCGGTGGCGGAGCTTCCGGTAAAAAATAATCCGTCCAATTCGCGATGATTGGCCAACGCCACACCGGTGTCACGCGCGCCATGCAACAAATTGATCACCCCGGCAGGCAAACCGGCTTGTTGCCACAACTTGACGGTCTCGGTGGCCACTGCCGGTGACAACTCGGACGGTTTAAACACAACGGTATTGCCGGCAATCAAGGCCGGCACGATGTGGCCGTTGGGAAGATGGCCCGGGAAATTGTACGGTCCAAAAACTGCCACCACGCCATGCGGGCGATGGCGCAACACCACACTGGCGTCGGCAATGACGGCATTTTTTTCGCCGCTGCGCTCGTGATAAGCCTGAATTGAAATTTCAATTTTGGCGATCATGATTCCGACCTCTGTGCTGGCTTCCCACAATGGTTTGCCGGTTTCACGGCCAATAATGTGTGCCAATTCGGCTTGATGTTCACCGAGCAACTTGGCGAATTTGCGAATTATTTCCAGGCGCGCCGCCAGTGATGAAGTCGACCACGCGACAAAGGCGGCGCGTGCCGCCACCATGGCAAGTTCCACATCGGCCGCATTGGCCGCTGCCCCCTGCCAGACAACTTCTTGGGTCACCGGATGACGCGAAACAAACTCAGCGCCGTGTCCCGGCAACCATTCGCCGCCAATCAATAAATGTGTCATGTTGAAACTCTATAAAAAACGAGACCTAAAAAAATTATTCACAACGGGCGGTTAATGTCGATCGGCCGGGCGCAACGCCACGACACGAACAGATTCACCGACTTGGATACCGAGTGCGTCGGCACTGGCGGCGTTTATTGAAACGCCATCAGCTTGAAAAACAATCCGCGCCAAAACAACCGCAAAATTTTCCATATCAGTGCGACCGACCAACATGAGGGGCATGCCAGCGTCATTCCCTGCGTCATACGCTGCGTCGGCCACTACCTCAACTGGTTCGGTCAATGCCACCACCTTCACCACGACACTGCGTTTTACCGCATCAATGTCTTGCAAGTTGGCTTCCAGCGCCGGGCCGGCATCGAAAATATCGACATGGCCAGAATAACGAAAGCCCTCTTGTTCGAGTAAGCGCCGCGCAGGCGTGGTGAGTGTATGCGTTTGACCGATCACCGCCTGTGCCTCGGCCGTTAGAAACGAGCTGTATAGCGGATGTTTGGGCATTAATTCCGCAACAAAGGATTTTTTGCCGACACCGGTCAGTCGATCGGCTTCGGCAAAGTCCATCGAAAAAAAGTGTCGGCCAAGACTTTCCCAAAACGGCGAACGACCCGATTCATCGGACACACCACGCATTTCAGCAATCACTTTTTGTGCGAAGCGCGCCTGAAACTGCGCCATAAAAATCAGCCGCGATTTTGATAACAACGCGCCGTTGCGCCCGACCCGAAAATCCGGATGTAAAAATAAC
>JAYTBF010000183.1:0-10018 GCA_043737175.1 Burkholderiales bacterium | reverse complement strand
GGGGGGTAGATACATCAAAGGATTCAACAGACTCAGTGGCGGTCTCCGTGGCCACGTCTACTGCTAACGCGCGTTCGTCATTCATCGTCCCCCCCTCCCATTCAAATCACATCGTGCCGCATTGATTTTGTGTGCGATGCGTGTACTTTGTGTTTGGCAAATGCGTGCAGATACTTGGCAGATAATTCAAACGTAAATTTCATCAGCAAGTCTTACCGTGTTTGTAATTTACGTCCGCAATTTACACTTGTCAATAGTTTTCCCAAAAAATTATTGACAACCGAAAAATCCGTAGATACAATGTATCTACTTTTGATGTGAATTCGTTATTGGAGCAGGTAATGAATAATGCGACAAACAACACTGTGGTCAATGTGTGGGGAAATAGTCTGGCGGTCCGTTTGTCAAAGCCGCTTGCGAAAACAGCTGGAATTACCGAAGCGACGCCAATCCGCATATTGGCAGAGCCGGGGCGCATCGTAATCGAAGTGCAAACGAAGCGACCGACTCTTGCTGCTATGCTGGAAACGTTTGATCCAACGCGTCACGGCGGTGAAGCGATGGCGTACCAGCCGCGTGGCAAGGAAGTGCTGTAGTCATGGCCGCTCCGCGCAAAACTGCCATTGCGCCCAGGCGCGCCGAAATTATTTGGATTCGGCCTGATCCGCAGGCGGAGCGCGAAATGAAGGGGATGCACCCAATGCTGGTCATTTCAACTCAAGCCTTTAATCAGCGCACCGGACTTGTCATCGGATTTCCAATGACGCACGCTGATTTTAATGTGGATAATCCATTTGCAATCGCTGTTCATGGACCCAAGAAAGAAGTGGGATATATCTTGTGTCATCAGCCGAAGTCATTTGATTGGAGTGCACGTATGGGGGGCGTTCATCCATGGAGCACGGTACCGCAAAATATTTTGCACGAGGCGTTACAGCGACTTGATACAATCTGCGGCATCTGTAGTTCGTAACTGGTGCGGTCGGCCACGACCCGTGCCTATGCCAAAAAAGATGCCGTCAATGCCACGCCAGTGGCGACTATGACCGATCAACAGCGCAAGGTCTTGTTTGGTCAGGATCGCACAATCGTCAAAAAATAAGGCCCAATAAAAAAGCCGCGACATCAACAATTTCGCGGCTTTTTTAAGGACAAAAGTTTTTCGCTACTGGGCTTTTTTCATTTCGGCAATAAACACATTGAATTCCTCCACGACGGCGTTGCCAGCCTCAGCATTCGCCCGGGCAATTCTGTTTCGCTCCTCACGGAATTGCATTAAACAATTCTTGTAGATGTCGACTTCCTTGTTAAAACTTTTTTGGCGATTGACCGATGCCAGGCGCCCGGGCGCTTCGGGGCGCACGCATTGATGTTTGGCGATGGATGCCGCCGCCGCAGGAATGGCGTCGGTGGCAACCGTGGGTTTGGCGTCTTGAGCAAAAGCGGGTGTGGCAATCAGGACGGTGAGGACGGTGAAGAGGAGTGTGTTCAATGTTTTCATAAGTTCTGGTTTTCGTGGATTAATCAGCCTGCCAGCTTGTGGGCAATATGAGCAACGGGGGCACTGTTTTGCGCATTCATCGCGACCAACCAACTCCGAACAGATTTCAAGATGCCATCGGCGTTGAGTCCGCAATCGGCCAACAGTGTTGCCGGGTCGCCGTGTTCGACAAAAATATCCGGCAGGCCGAGGTGCAAAACCGGCAGGGTTAGGTTTTGTGCTGAAAGCGATTCGGCGACCGCGCTACCGGCACCACCCATCACCACATTTTCCTCGATGGTGACAATCACATCATGGGTGGTTGCTAATTTAAAGATTAATTCATCATCGATTGGTTTTACAAAACGCATATTGGCAACGGTTGCATTTAATTCATTGGCCGCGCCAACTGCAGGATGGACCATGGCACCAAACGCCAGAATGGCTATACGTGGTGCGCCACCGGTAAAACCGGTTAGTTGGGCGCGCCCATCACGCACCATTTCACGCATCATTTCTCTCACCACGACACCCTTGCCAACCGGCAGCGTGCCGAGTGTTTTTTCAACAACGGTACCGGGCCCGGCACCACGCGGGTAACGGATGGCCGATGGCCGATCAATGGTCATACCGGTGGTCAGCATTTGTCGGCACTCATTCTCGTCTGCCGGAGCCATCACCACCATATTCGGGATACAACGCAAAAACGAAAGATCAAATGCGCCGTGGTGGGTCGGGCCGTCGGCACCCACCAAACCACCGCGATCCAGTGCAAACACAACCGGCAAATTTTGAATCGCCACGTCATGGATCAATTGATCGTAACCACGCTGCAAAAATGTCGAATAGATTGCCAACACCGGCCGCATGCCGTCGGCGGCCAAGCCGGCGGCGAACGTCACCGCGTGTTGTTCGGCAATGGCGGTATCAAAATATCGCTCGGGAAATTCCTGCGAAAATTTGACCAAGCCGGAGCCTTCGCGCATCGCCGGGGTAATGCCGATCAAGCGTTTATCCGCCCGCGCCATGTCACAAATCCAGTCGCCAAAAATTTGTGTGTAGGTCGGCTTCGGTTTCGCTTCGGGCGCGGGTGTTGCCTTGACGAGGCCGATTTTTGGATCAAATTTTGGCGGCCCGTGGTAATTGATCGGATCGTCTTCGGCGAGTTTATAACCCTGGCCCTTTTTGGTGACCACGTGCAAAAATTGCGGACCGTCGAGTTGTTTGATGTTGTTGAGTGTGTCGACCAACACATCGATGTTATGTCCATCGATCGGGCCGGTGTAATTAAAGCCGAACTCCTCAAACATGGTCGACGGGATGATCATGCCCTTGGCGTGTTCTTCGAGTTTTTTTGCAATTTCTTTAAACGTCGGTGTGTATTGCAGCGCTTTTTCCGCAGTCTTTTTGGTGGCCGCATAAAACTGGCCGGACATGAGTTTGGCAAAATAATTATTCAACGCACCGATGGATTCTGAAATCGACATATCGTTGTCGTTCAAGACCACGATAATATTTTCACGGCCGACGTTGTTCATGGCTTCAAACGCCATGCCGGCGGTGATGGCACCGTCGCCAATAATGGCAACCGCATTTCGTTTGATGCCGGCCTCACCTTGCAAACGCGCCGCCACGGCCATGCCGAGCGCGGCGGAAATAGAGGTTGATGAATGGGCTGTGCCGAAGGTGTCGTAAATGGATTCTTCCCGACGCGGAAAACCGGCGATGCCACCCTTTTGTCGTAGTTTCGGCATGTCGGCCTTGCGGCCGGTTAATATTTTATGGCCGTAGGTTTGATGCCCCACGTCCCATACCAGCCGATCGTCGGGGGTGTTAAACACATAGTGCAGCGCAATGGTCAGCTCAACCGTGCCCAGATTGGACGAAAAGTGTCCACCGGTGGTCGAGACCGATTCAACAATAAACTCGCGCAGTTCGGTGGCCAGCGCAGGCAATACCCGGCGATCGAGTTTGCGTAAGTCTGCAGGAAGGTTGATTTTGTCGAGCAGAGGATATTTTGATTGGGTTGTCATAGTTGGCTACAGACTTCTGGCTAATGGTCACGACGCACGATAAATTCGGCCAGTTCACGCAACCGTGCGGCGCGGGTGCCAAACGTGGTCAGACTGTCCAGCCCATTTTGCAACAGTTCGTCTGCCAGTGTTTTTGCTTGTGCAAGTCCCATCAAGCTGACATAGGTTGGTTTATTGGCATCGACGTCCTTGCCGGCCGTTTTGCCTAATTTCTCCGTATTAGACTCGCAATCCAAAATGTCGTCCACCACCTGAAAAGCCAGGCCGATACACTTTGCGTAGTGATCCAAATTTTGCCGTTCGACGGCTGTTAACTTGATGCCACAAAGGGCACCCATGATGATCGAGGTGCGAATGAGAGCGCCGGTTTTAAGCATGTGCATGAATTCCAGCTCGGGCAACGAAATGTCTTTGTCGACACTGCCCAAGTCTATGGCCTGGCCACCAGCCATGCCGCGCGAGCCACACGCTTCGGCAAAATGACGGATTAATTCGACCTGAACGGTCGCGTCGTCATTAAGTTTGTAGGTGCTTACGATCTCAAAAGACATTGCCTGCAGTGCATCTCCGGCAAGAAGTGCGGTAGCCTCGTCAAATTCAATGTGGCAGGTCGGGCGACCACGGCGTAATACGTCGTTGTCCATACAGGGCATATCATCATGGATCAATGAATAGGCGTGGATCATTTCGGCAGCTGCGGCAACAATTTTTACCCGCTCAGGATCCGCGCCGGTCAATTCGCCCGCCGCAAATGCCAACATCGGCCGAACCCGTTTGCCTCCACCCAGGGTCGAGTAACGCATGGCGTCGTGTAAACGCGATTGTGCGTGATCACCTGTTGGTAGAAGGTCGGCAAGGGTCTGCTCCATATTGGTCGCGATTTGTCGCGCCCAGTCGTGAAATTGGCTCATGCGGCGCCTACTCTTTGAATTCTTCTAACTTGGCGACCTCGCCGGCGGTTGCCGGGGCAAGAATTTGAATGCGCTGCTCGGCCTCGCCTAAAATTTTTTCGCAATACTTTAACAAATCGCTGCCACGCTGATAGGCCGTGATCGACTCTTCCAGCGGCAATTGCCCGGCTTCCATTTTTTCGACGAGGATGTTGAGTTCGGCCATGGCTGCCTCAAACGTTTTTGGTGCTTTTTCAGTCATTTTTGGCATGTTCTGATTGGGGTAATCGGCGACTTGATTTGTAAAGCACGAAGTCGATCATTTTACCGGAAAGGCGTGGCAGCGAGGCGCGCATAGACAATCGTGACGATAATGGCTTGCCGTTTAACAAATAACTTGCTGTCTTGGGTTGCGCGACGCGCCACTTTTTGGCAAAATTGACTTCCCTCTTGCATGCGCATTTTTCATGGTGCCAAGAGACCGTCGGGACGGAGCAAGCAGAGTTAAAAGCTGGTTTCTCGATCGCCTGGTGTCGTTTTTACTTTGGTTAAGACGCGGCAGTTTGAAGCTACGTGTTGATTGGAGGTAAGGACTATGTCCAAACTACTGGGTGAGCGCGAGCTCTTGAAGCCCTTCACTGCAACATCACAGCTCCCGGTGAGCTGGTACTTTGATCCGGAAATATATCGGCAAGAAATGGCGACGTTATTCACACGTGCGCCAATTTATGTCGGCCACGAATTGATGGTCCCCGCCAAGAATGATTATCGAACCGTTGGCAACAATGCCTGGGCGCTGATCAACAATGGCACCTCTATTGAGTTGATCTCGAATATTTGTCGTCATCGTCAGGCGGTCATGCTGAAAGGCGCTGGCCAACTACCAACCGGAAATGTGGTCTGTCCACTACATCGCTGGACCTATGACAACCAAGGTACGCTGTTGGGCGCACCACATTTTGACCCGCAACCTTGCCTGCATTTGCCGAAAAAAGACTTGGCTCGATGGAACGGGTTGTTGTTCGAGGGCCCCAACCCGATCGTTGATGACCTGGCGAAAATAAAATGGGCCAAGGATCTCGACTTTACTGACTTTGTTTTTGATAAAGCCGAGGTCACCGAATACAACTTCAACTGGAAAACCTTTATCGAGGTTTACCTTGAGGACTATCACGTGGTGCCGTTTCATCCGGGGCTGGGAAGCTTTGTTGATTGCGACTCGCTTGAATGGGATTACGGTGATTGGTATAGCGTGCAAGTGGTTGGCGTTAAAAATCAGCTCAGTCGCCCGGGTACCGAGACCTATCAAAAATGGCATGACGCCGTACTGCGATATCGTGACGGCAGAGTGCCACCGTATGGTGCCATCTGGATGACCATTTACCCGAACGTGATGATCGAGTGGTATCCGCACGTGTTGGTGGTATCGACCATCGTGCCGAACGGTCCGGAAAAGTGCACCAACGTTGTTGAGTTTTATTACCCCGAAGAAATCGCCTTGTTTGAACGTGAGTTTGTCGACGCCGAACAAAAAGCCTATGCGGAAACAGCGGTGGAAGACGAGGAAATCTGTCAGCGCATGAACGACGGTCGCAAGCTGTTATGGCAAGAGGGGCGCGATGAGCAGGGGCCCTATCAGTCGCCGTACGAGGATGGCATGATCCATTTTCACGAATTTGTGCGGCGCGAGATGGGCGTTGGGGGTTGAGTGTTGAGCGTTCGGTGTTCGGCGGCGGGATGAGATTCCTCGTCGCGCAAAAAGCAACGACACGCTCTGTCGGAATGACAGCCCTTATTTTTTGCCATCTTCACCCCATCGCTCCGAACGGCTTTTTGTCGGAATGACCACGTCTAATAAAATCTTGTCATTCCGAACGGTTTTATGTGAGGAATCTCATCCAGCAATGTTGGGGAATATTGGCTTTGACTCGATGCAACGGGATGAGCTTCCTCGTCGCGCAAAAAGCAACGACGCGCTCTGTCGGAATGATCGGGTTTTTAGAGGGGTCAGATTGAAAACACAAGCAATGGTGCGAGTTTCCAAGTATTTATGCCTGAAAAATGGCGTCAGTATTTGTGTTTCTATTGTGGCCCGTTTGCCAACGAAAAGTAGCATATGACTTCATCTTGGATGCTGGTCGCCGGAGCACTGTTTGCAACCATGGGTGCGTTTGCAAAACTGCTGAGCACCCAATTCAGCGGCGCAGAGCTTTCTTTTTATCGTTCGCTGGTGGCATTGGTGGCGGTGGGCGCGGTGGTACTGTTGCGACGCCAATCATTGGTCACACGCTTTTGGAAGGGGCATTTTTGGCGGGGGGCGACCGGCACCATTTCGCTGGTGGGGTATTTTTACACCATGACCCAGTTGCCGCTCGCCACCGCCATCACCCTCAATTACACCTCGCCGATATGGCTGACGATATTGTCGACGCTGTTGTTGCGTGAACGATTTCGCCCGATCCTGTTGGTGGCAATATTAATGGGCATGGTCGGTGTGACGTTATTGCTGCGGCCAACTTTTGCCAATGACAATCTACATGCCGGACTGATCGGGCTAGCCTCCGGATTTTTTGCCGCCTGCGCGTACGTAAATGTAAAAAAATTGGGCGCAGCCGGTGAGCCGGAATGGCGGGTAGTGTTCTATTTTGGCCTCGCCGGGCTGATCGGTTCGGCTGTTGTGCAACTGATATGGCAGGGCACCTTTAATCCGGTGACCACCGCAACCGTTTGGCCGTTGCTGGCAATGGGCCTCGCCGCAACGGTGGCACAGCTGGCGATGACGCGCGCCTATCACAGCGGCAACACGTTGGTGGTGGGTGCGTTCGCTTATTCGACGGTGATTTTCGCGGCGTTGTTCGGCTGGATTTTTTTTAACGAAACGTTGCCGGTCATTGCCTGGGTCGGTATGGCTATTATTGTTGCCAGCGGCATTCTGGCTAAACTGGCGAGTGAACACAAAAGTGAAAAACGTCCGACCTTGCCTGCTGAAGAAGACTGACGTTATTTCGCGCGCGTAACCAAGAAACCAGCACAGAAGCCAACTAAGAAACCAATCATTATGCTTATCGATACCCAATCCCTTGCGCAACATTTAGATGATCCATCGTGGGTAGTGTTTGATTGTCGGCACGACTTGATGGACCTGGCAAAAGGCGAGCGGCTTTATCGCGAGGGGCACATTCCCGGCGCGCACTTTGCAAATCTTGATATTGATTTGTCGGGAGAAAAAACTGGTCGCAATGGCCGCCACCCGTTACCGTCACCCGCCGCGTTTATTGCCTTTCTCGCCCGCCATGGTGTTGACAATCAATCTACCGTTGTCGCCTATGATGACGTCGGCGGCCAGTTTGCGTCACGGCTGTGGTGGTTGTGCCGCTGGGTCGGGTTGGACAAGGCAATGTTGCTCGATGGCGGCATACCAAAATGGGTCGCGGACCAACGCGCGTTATCCAATGTGGTGCCACGGCCGAGAGTGGCGGCGCTTACGGGGCAGGCCAATCCAAAAATGGTTATATCCGCTGAAGAGTTATTGCCACGCCTCCCACAATCTAAAAATGATGATGGATGCGTGTTGATTGATGCCCGCCCGGCAGAACGGTATCGTGGCGAAATCGAGCCGATTGACCCGGTTGCTGGTCACATTCCCGGTGCCATCAATCGCTTTTACAAAGAAAACCTCAATGCCGATCTGACGTTTAAAACCAAGGATTGGTTGCGTCAATCATTTGTTGACACGCTCGGACCAGTGGCACCGGCGCAAGTGGTTCAGCAATGTGGTTCCGGCGTGACAGCGTGCGCCAACATATTTGCGATGGAGTATGCGGGTCTGCCGGGTTCAACTCTTTACGCCGGATCATGGTCGGAATGGATCAGTGACCCAACCCGCCCGATCAGGGTCGGGGCCGCAGCTTAATGTCACCAAAGTCATCTGCCGTTCTCGGCGCTACCTGGGTCAGCATGTCACTTTCCGCATCCGCACAATTCATCACGCCGCCCGCCAATTTGTTGATCGACGGCATTCCATCGATTGAAGTCGATCTGACCAAAAAAGTCGAGGCATACAATGGGTTTAATCCCTCAACGGTTCTTGCCTGGCATCCGCACAATTCCACGCTGCTTATCCGCCGCCGACACGGCAATGCGCAGCAGCTGCATCTTGTTAGTGGCGCAGGAGGACAACCACTCGCCATAACCGAGTATTCCGACGCGGTAGGCGATGCATGGTTTGAACCAAAAAATGGCCAATACATCGTCTTTGAGCGTGGGACTGGTGGCGATGAAGTCATGCGGCTGTTCCGGCTGGATGTCGCCACTAAACTGCTGACGCCGATTTCGCCGGAAAACGAACGTGCCAGCGCGCCGTCATGGAATCGCACAGGCGATCGGATTGTTTTTTCGACCACTACTATCGACCGGTCACACCGCGGTGAAGGGGCGAAACGTGCGGCGACTACGCGTCTGTACACCGTTGATCCGCAACAGCCTGAAAAAATTAATTTGATCACGTCATTTGACGGGGGGCGTTTGTCCGACTTTCGATTTTCACCAGACGAAAAATCGTTGGTGTATTTGGAAACCGTTGCGGCAAATGAATCACATTTGTGGCAAATGGATATTGCCACCGGCAAAAGAATACGCATCACGTCGAAACCGGTCGATGGACCAGTCGCATATTCAGCCGCACGTTTTTCAGAGGACGGCAAATCGTTGTTTGCCACCTCCAATCGCGATAGCGAATTCAACCGTCTCGTGCAGATTGACCCCGCCACCGGCAACGAGCAGGTCTTGACCGGCCATTTGAATTTTGATGTCGACGAATTCTCAGTGTCGAACACGGCCAAACGCATTGCCTTTGTCACCAATGAAAACGGCGTTTCCGTGTTGAGATTTTTGGACTTGGACACCAAAAAAGAATTATTGCGTCCCGCCTTGTTGCCCGGCGAAATAATTAATTTGCGCTGGCAAAAAGAGGCTGCGTTACCGGGCGCGGCGGCGGGTGATGCGGGGACGCAATTATTGGCCTTTACGCTTGCCTCGGCTAAATCACCGGGCGACGTTTTTGTGTACGACGTCAAGTCAACCAAACTGAGCCGTTGGACCAATGGTGCCG
Organism: Burkholderiales bacterium; assembly: GCA_043737175.1. Taxonomy (GTDB): domain Bacteria; phylum Pseudomonadota; class Gammaproteobacteria; order Burkholderiales; family Usitatibacteraceae; genus UKL13-2. Next base: position 505 of record JAYTBF010000183.1, on the reverse strand, counting down.
CACCCGGCCTGAACCCACATGCCTTTGTCGAGCCAAAACTAGTTAAATGGAAAAGTTTTGATGCGTTGACCATCTCCGGATTTGTCTATCAGCCGGATGCATCATTATTTGCAGGCAAACGACCGGTCGTTATTGTTATCCATGGTGGTCCGGCCAAGCAGTCACGCGCCAACTTTATTGCCCGCAACAATTATTTGGTCAACGAGTTGGGGTTGACACTGATCTACCCGAACGTGCGCGGCTCATCTGGATTTGGCAAATCCTATTTGGCGGCGGACGATGGCTACAAACGCGAAGATTCCGTTAAGGACATTGGTGCATTGTTTGACTGGATCGCCACCCAGCCGGACATGGACGCCAGTCGTGTATTGGTGATGGGCGGCAGTTACGGCGGCTACATGACCATGTCGGTGGCGACCCATTACCCGGACAAAATTGTCGGGGGAATTTCGTCGGTCGGGATTTCCAATTTTGTCACCTTCCTCACCAACACAGAAAGTTATCG
>JAYTBF010000182.1:0-4199 GCA_043737175.1 Burkholderiales bacterium | reverse complement strand
TTGGGCGGTGATTGTGCAGGCATAACGGCCAGCCTGTAGATTGCTGATGGTGGCACGCGTGGCAAGGGTGGCATTAGCGGCGACACTGGTCTGCACTGCCACGCCAGCCGCATCGTTGGTGCAGTAGAGCCGATAGCTCTGGACGGGATTGGCGCTGCTCGCGCTGATGGAGGCGGCAAACGCGCAGTCTATGCTGCCCGCGCCCGCAACCACGGTCGATGCGCTGCAACTCAGCGCGGCAGGCACACTCGGTGCCGGTGGTGGCGGCGGCGGTGGCGGCAGCGGCAGATTGGGGCCAACGACAAAGAAGCGCGGGTCGCCTGTCGCCACCCGACCGGCCGCACCTGCCACTGCGGTCAAGACACCGCTGACCGGGTTGATGGTGTAAACGGTCACGCTGGATGAGGCAATATTTGCCACGTAAGCAAATTTTCCAGCAGGGTCAAAGCTGATCGAAGTGGGGCCTGATTCGGTGACCACCGTGCCGCCGGCACCTGCCAGGGCAGTCAAGGCACCCGTGGTTTGGTTGATGCCGTAGGCCGAGACATTGTTGGAACCGATATTTGCCGCATAGACAAATTTGCCGCTCGGGTCAACATTGACCGAGCGCGGATTGGTTCCTGTTGCCACCGCCGCCGCCACCGCGGTCAAGGCACCCGTGGTTTGGTTGATGCTGTAGGCCGAAACATTGCTGGAACCGAAATTGGCCACATAAACAAATTTGCCAGTGGGATCAAGGCTGACAAAGTTTGGGTTGGTGCCCGCCGCCACTGCCGCGCCCACCGCAGTCAGTGCGCCAGTGGTTTGGTTGATGGTGTAAGCCGAGACGCTGCTGGCGCCGTAATTGGCGACATAACAAATTTGCCGGTGGGATCAATGCTCACATGGTTTGGGTTGGTTCCCGCCGCCACCGCCGCGCCCACCGCAGTCAGTGCCCCAGTGGTTTGGTTGATGGTGTAGGCCGAGACAGTGTGCGAACTGTAATTGGTGACATACACAAATTTGCCGGCGGGATCAATGCCGACGCCCGTCGGATTGGTTCCTGTCGCAAAATTTTGCACACCTGCCAATGCTGTATTGGCGTCAATCGCTGTCAACGCGCCACTGTTGGCGTTGATGGTGTACGCGGAAAGATCACTGCTGGAAAAATTCGGCACATAAACGAATCTACCGGTGGGGTCAACGCTGGCACCGACTGGATCCGCGCCTGTCATCGTCACACCGCCCACGCCTGCAACGGCAGTCAATGCGCCAGTGGCCGTATTGACGGTAAACGCCGAAACCGTTTTGGGGCCCTGATTCACGGCGTAGGCAAAAGGTGCGGCGTGTGCTGCCGTTATGCACGCGGCCATGACGGTGAATAACCCCAGCGTGATACACGCAACGCGACCTATGCCGAATTGGGTGCTGTGTGGGGACAGATGGATTGGATGGTTGGATAAGTTTTGCATGTTGGCACTCCATAAAAATGGGGAGGTTGAACCACATGAAAAAAGTGGCGCTTATCTTGTCTAGCGGATTGGCGCGAGAAAATAGTCATGCGTTTGCAGATAAACGCAATAAATTTGCCAAACACCAGCACCGAAGGGCGTTTTCTGGTGTTTTTGTCTGGAAATGCCCGCCAATAGGCGTTTTCGTGGTTTTTCTAACTGCCTCATGGTTTCACCTGACGGCAACTGGACGAATTGCTGCCGGGAGGCGGCAGGATGGCTACAGCGATGGGCTACGCTTGCAGCTTTGCCAGGCGCTTGGCGATGTGACCTTTGGGGTCGATAGCCAATTTGACATTCACGGCAATGTCACGCGCTAGCGTGCGTGCCTCGTCGCGTCGCCCGAGTTTGGCGAGCAACTCGGCGCGGTCTATTTTCGGCAGCCAACTGTCGGGGTGTTGGTCACCGAAACCTTTGACAAACAGGGCTTCGGCTTCAACAAAAAGTTTCATCGCTTCATCAAATTTGCCGTTTGCCTCCGCCAGCCGAGCTCTTTCGGCGACAATCTGCGCGTGTCTTTCAGGCAACTTGGTCGAGGCGTTGTCGTCCAACGAGGCGAGCAACTTTTCGGCTTGATCATATTTTTTCTGCGCCCGATACACTGCCGCCAATTCGATTGTTGATTGCACAATGCGCCATACGCGCGGGGGAGTTAGTTGTTTTTGTTGTATCAGTACGTCGCCCGTCCAGCGCTCGGCTTCGGCGATTCTGCCGAGTTGCCGCAGTGATCGTCCGGCAATATACGTTGCAGAATACGCACCTTGATGAGTTGTTACATTGTGCTTTTTATGAATGGCCAGACTTTCTGTGGCGAGGTCGAGCGAAGCTTCATACGCACCCATGCTCTCTTTCAAAGTCGCCAGCGGAAACATTGGCGCGGCGACCGCCAATGAACGCGCACCATCCATTTTTTCCTGAATGACAATGCTGCGCTCTAAAAGCAAGGCAGCCTCCACCCTCACTCCAGCAAGACTGAGTGTATTGGCGAGGGAATACAGTCCGAAAATATTCTTATTGCTCAATTCGCCATAAAACTTGGCGCGTTGCTCACTCATTTCGCGCATCATCGGCATGGCCTCTGCATAGCGTGCGGCGAGAGTGAGTTGAGTGCCTAAATTTTCCAGCGCATCCACCGTCAAATGGTGATTGCGACCAAATTTCACCTCAAGGATGCGCAATGCGGTTCGCGCATGCGGCTCACCCTCGAGACTGCCGTCATTAAGTATGGCGAAGTACCGCCCGAAATCCAGATGCACATGCGCTGTTTCAATGCTGTTATCGCCAAAATGTCGCTTGGAAAGCGCTAGGGCACGATCCAAATATGGGCGCGCCTCGGTCGGCTTGGACAAGTAGCACAGCGCTGTCCCAATGAATCGCAGTGTATCCACTAGCTGCGCGCTATCGGGCGCGGCTTGCTCTCGCATCTTCAGCGCATCCAGCAATATCGGCAAGGCGCGTGTGTAATCCTCGGTGTCATAAATCGTATAGGCTTTTTTATGGAGCAAATCGGCGTAGACCAAGGGACGATTGTGCGGTTTCTCCAAAGCCAGCGCCTCATCAAACATCTTGATTGCCTGTTCACGTTTGCCGATTTTTTGATATACACCCGCGAGGATGCTGATCATCTCCACACGCGTTTTGGGCTGGTCTTTCAGGCGCGTCGCCAACTCATCGCGCCCGGTGTCGAGCAGCGCCGACACCAGCAGGTCACGCTGCCCGGACACCTCCGGGTCGGCTCCCTGGAACACGGAGACGATGTAGTCCTTGACCTCGCGTGTGGCTTTTTCGGCGGCCAGCGCGTTGTCGCGTTCAATCACGGTGCGCCAGGAAAATCCGGCCACCGTCGCCATCAACACCGTCGCCGCCAGCGCCAGCGGCCACTGCCGCCGCAACAGTTTGCCGACGGTGTAGAGCGTGGTATGTGGGCGTGCCACTACCGGTTGGTGATTCAAAAACCGTTGCAGGTCATCGGCCAGTGCGGTGACACCGGTGTATCGATCCGCTGGCAACAAAGCGGTGGCGCGAATGATGATAGCGGCCAGATCGCCATCCAGCGAATGTGGCTTCAGCATCAATTCGGATGCCTGTGCCGTACTGATTGGCACACCCACCAGCTCGCACAGCATCAACCCCAGGCTGTACACATCGCTACCGGTGCCAATTTCGCCACGCGCTTTTTGTTCGGGGCTGGCATAACGCGGCGTGAAGGCGGCACCAGTCAGGGCTTGGTCATTTTCTGCGTCGGCGGGCGCATCAGTCTCCACCACACTGGCTGCATTGAGCAGACGTGACACCCCGAAATCAAGCAGGATCGGTCGCCCTTCATTGGTCACTAAAATATTCGATGGCTTCAAATCACAATGCACCACGAGGCGCTGGTGGGCGAAGGCCACCGCCGCACACACCAACATGAATAGTTTCAGGATTTCGGCACGCGACAATTTATGTTGTCGGCAATACTGATCAATTGGTAGCCCTTCAACATGCTCCATCACCAAATACGGCTGGCCGTCACTGGTGGTGCCGCCGTCAAACAAACGTGCAATGTTAGGGTGTGAGAGCGAGGCCAAAATCTGCCGCTCGCGCGCCAAGTACTCCAGCGCCCGCTTACTGGCGAAACCAGCCAATAGCTTGATCGCTGCACTTTGCTCAAAATGACCGTCGCTTCGCCGAGCGAAAAATACTTTTCCCATTCCACCCTGGCCGATT
>JAYTBF010000181.1:0-1614 GCA_043737175.1 Burkholderiales bacterium | reverse complement strand
CATATTGTCGAACGGTGACCCAACCATGTTGCATGACGCCGTCCAGTCGGCCGGGTTAGATGGTTTGTTTGACGCAGTCATTTCGGTTGAGGCAGCGGGTGTCTTTAAAACCGACCCACGCACCTATGCCTTGGTGACCGCAGCATTTGCTGATGCTGCGGGCGACGTGATGTTTGTTTCGAGTAACCGCTGGGATGTGGCGGGGGCGGCGGCGTTTGGTTTTCAGCCCATATGGGTGAATCGAAGCGGCGCGCCGGATGAATACACGGAATGGCCGCCACGTCACACGGTAACTGATTTGCGTGGATTGCTGTCGTTACTGCCGGGCAAATCACAATGATAAACAGCCACGCATGATTTTTTCAGCTGCCATACCAAGGACGACACGGACGACACGGCCAACATGGCAAACACGTTTGCTGTCAACGACACGCGGTCGTATGACCGCGTTTATTCCGGCCACTATCCTTGCCGTCTATTTGGGATTTGCTGCCTGCGCAGGGGTCGGCAATGTCGGTACCGTTTTTGCGGCGTCCAAAGAAGGGGTGCTGACGGTTGGCTCAAAACGATTCACCGAGTCGTATATTTTGGCCGAACTCATTCGCCAAACCGCCATCCGCGCCGGTGAAAGTGGTGTGGTGCATCGTCAGGGGTTGGGCAATACCGCCATCGTGTTGAGTGCTCTCACCACCGGCAGCATTGATGTTTATCCGGAGTACACCGGTACCATCGCCCGCGAAATTCTCAAGCTTGATACCGTTCCGGATTTACGCACGCTTAATAAAAAACTCGCGCCAATGGGGCTGATGGCGTCGGTGCCGCTTGGCTTCAACAACACCTATGCGCTGGCCATTCCGCGTGCACTCGCCGAGCAGCGCAGTATTCGGCTGTTGTCACATTTGAAGGCACACCCGTCGTTGCGAATGGGCTTGTCGCAGGAATTTATCGGCCGCGCCGATGGCTGGCGGGGATTAAAACAGGCCTATGGTTTGCCGTGGGAGTCGCCGCGTGGCCTCGACCATGGTTTGGCGTATGAGGCGATCGCGCAGGGTGAGGTCGATGTCATCGATATTTATTCGACCGACGCCAAGCTCGATCAATATCAACTGGTGGTGCTGGTTGATGATGCCAAATATTTTCCGCGCTACGACGCGGTGTTGTTGCACAAGCTCGATTTGCCCGCGCGTTTTCCGAAAGCATGGACGGCCATCAACCAACTCGAAGATCGTATAGGTGATGACACGATGCGGCAAATGAATGCCGCCGCGGAGTTGGCTAAAAAACCGTTTGATCAAGTTGCGGCGGAATTTTTGGCGGCAGAAAATATTTCGACCGATGGCAACCCAGAATCCGCGCAAACTCACGCTGCCACGGCTGTTCTTCAGGCAGCATTACAGCCCGCGAATTCGACCGCCTTTCCGGCCGACGGTGTGGCCAGCCAACCCAGCCAATTTTGGCAAAAACTGGTTGGTGCGGATTTGGCGCGATTGACGATGGAACATTTGACGCTGGTATTTTTATCACTCGCCGCCAGTATGCTCGTTGGCATTCCGTTGGGCGTGGTCGCGGCGCGGCATGCGCGCACTGGTGTCGCCATTCTGGGCGTCACCGGTG
>JAYTBF010000180.1:0-22057 GCA_043737175.1 Burkholderiales bacterium | reverse complement strand
CAATAGAAAGCGCCAAGGACGGGAATTGTTGTTGCGCAAAAAAATCAACCGTCGTGATATCGCGGCGGATGCCACCGTCCGGGTCCACAAACAAGCTGAGGTCGCCAACACTGGCTGCGACACTGCCAATTTGCTCAATTGGATAACCAGGTTGGTTACTCGCAAAAATTCCCACCGCACCGGCGGGAACAACACTCGCCTTTAAATAGTCGGGTAGGGGTTTGTCTGGTTTACCAATCGGCGGGCGATCAGTCGCACCTAAATTGATTGGCAACACCACATTGCCCGCGGATTTGATACTGGCAGCAAGACGACGGTCCGTATTCAGCGCCTCCTCCGCCTCCGCGAGGATCGTTCCGATCTCCAGTTCTGATGGGCTGGGCGGCACCGGCTTGGTGGCCACCTCGGCTTCTTCCTTACCTTTTTTATAAACGTCAAATAATTTGTTGATGTACAACAGGCCCGGGTCTTTTTGCGGCTCAAAAAAGAACACGGTATGACCAATCACCTTTGCTTTTGCGGTCGCCAACTGATCAATCATCTTGGCATGAATATCACGCGACCAAGGCCATCGGCCGAGGTTGGCGATGGATTGCTCATCGATGGCAATCACGGCGATCCGATCCGATGCCGACTTTGACGTCGCCGACACCGCCAAGTCGTAGGCGCGCGTTTCAAGGAGGGTGAAAAAATCAGTCGCGCGATTGGCCAGCAGCACCACCACCACGATGATTAGTCCAAAAAACCAGTCCTTTGACCAAAAGCCACTTTTTTTCATTTTGTCTCCCTGTGCGAATGCCGTTCAGGCAGATTGTAACAAGATTGGTAAGAAACATCCCTCCCCTAAGTGCGCTCAACCAGACCACAAACCCTTGCCAATCATTGGTAGCCCAAGAAAATTCAAATTTTCAGTGCCCGGAAACAAATCGAGCCGCAAACGCGGCTCGATTTGGCAAACCACATTGGGAAAAGTCTAGGCGAGGAAACCCAAATCGGTATTCGAAAAACGGCCAATGTTCGGGAATACGGTTGACATATCGCTCGGCGCAACCCCAAACCATTTCGCCAACGTTGCGCCATATTGATCAACCGAAGTGGTGGGAATATAACGGCCGTTGGTCGAAACATCATTCGGGCCACCCAAAGTTTGGTTTGGGAACGTCCCGTAAAACTCTTGTCCGCGAACCGCGCCGCCGACCATCATTTGGTGACTTCCCCAGCCGTGGTCAGACCCACCACCTGATGCGGGTTTGAGGGTCCTGCCAAAATCCGACATGGTAAATGCCGTGACTTGATTCGCCACGCCCATTTGCACCGTGGCATCGTAAAACGCCTTGAGTGCTGCATCCAACTGCCCAAAGAGGTTGTTCTGAAGGGTAATCTGATTCGTATGGGTATCAAATCCACCCAATGAAACAAAAAAGATCTGGCGCTTTAAACCGATGGTGTTGCGCGCTTCAATCAGCTTCGCAACCTGCCTGAGTTGATTACCAATACTTGAAGTTGCGTTGGCGAAAATCGGCGTGATGGTGGTGTTATTGGCAGTGATGATGGGGTTGAGCAGATCGGATGCGCCGATCGCCTGGGCGAATAAGTCATCCGCTTCGCGGACAAAATCATTGCCCGCATTCAAGTTCATAATATTTTTAAGCGCTGTGACTCGCGCGGTCTCGGCTGCAGCGTTACCAAAAGTACTTAATCCAAACGATCCTGTTGACGGAATGGCCAATAATCGCGGCGTATTTCCGTTTAAATAAACCGCCGAGCCCGCGATGGAGGTGATCATCGGAAAGTTGCTGCCATTGGATGGGCCGATTACATCAGCCATTCGACCGCCCCAGCCGGTGCGGACAATTCCCTTCGAAATGGAGGTCTGCCACTGCAATTGTTGATCGGAATGAGAAAACAATTGTTCGGGGCGAGCTTTCGAGGCCGCCGCATACTCTGCTTTGGTCAACGGCTCGGCCAGTGTGCCGACGTTGGCGGTTACCGCCATCTTGCCCCCATCAAACAGGGTCTTCATACCGACCATGGCCGGATGCAAACCATAATCCTTGTTCAACAATTTTGGCTTGATGGCCAATAATTGTGCCTGGGTCAAAGCAACGCCGCCACCGGCTTGTGCGCCGCGCGCGGTTGCATACAAATTGTATTCAGCCGGATCAAGTGGCACCACCAAATTATTGGCGTCATTACCGCCAAACAAAAATACGCAAACAAGCGCTTTGTAATCGGTAACCGGGGCGCTTTGCGCCAACGCGGCGGACAATCCCAGGCCGTCCAATGTACCTGTGGCAGAAATTGCGCCCGCACCGGCAATGGCCTTCAACATGCGACGGCGGGTGACTATGTATGGTGAATTCATTATTTTCTCCTACCGATCAACTTGAAATTGGCTCGAGGTGAGCACGAGGTACGCGGCAGTTCGTGCACGCGTCAGGGTGTCGGTTGCTGCGATTGCATTGATCGCGTTAACAATTTGTTGTTGACTGGAAGTTGACAACGCGCCGGCGGCAAATAACCACGACAGCTTGTCGACAAGGGCGGCCGGGTTTCCCGCCAACGCTTGATAAGGCGTCCAATCAATTGTGGTACCGGTCGCGCCGGATACTGTAGCGTCAACAGCGTAGTTCACATTGGTGACGTTACGCAAAAAATTGGTTCTACCAAACGCGGTGGTTGAGGTCAGGATTTCGAATTCCGGCGCCAATTTGCCGTTGGAAATAGTGTTGTCCGGAACGTAATAGTTAAATACTGTCGGCGCACGGAATAAATCCTGTGCCATCGCCGCATATTGGGTCCGCACCCACACACCATCATTTACGCCGCCCAATCCACGATAGGCACTTAATGCCAACAGGACCGGCTCTTTCAACTTGCCGATACCGGCGTCTGTTTTAATCGGGCCACGCGCCTCCGGATCCAACAAGATCGCCCGCACGACGGCTTTTAGATCTCCTTTGACGCCCGCTCCATTGTTATTAAATATCGTTGCGACACGCGTTACATATGCCGGGCTGGGGTCACTACTGACCAGCTTCTGGATCAATTGTTTGGAAATAAAAGGGCCGACATTCGCGTGTGAATACAAATGATTGATGGCCATGTTCAAATCTTGCGTGGAAGTTTGCCCCGCAGGGATGACAAACCCACTAATCAACGTTTTTGCCGTGGTGTCGTGATTGGATTCAACCGGCAACATTGGAAAATCAAAATACGCCGGATTATTGCGTGTTGGTGGTGTCGCATTATTAAAGTTGGCGTAAGTCCATCCGGTAAATACCCGCGCCAAATTTTCCACTGTGGTTTGCGAGTAACTGGCTATCAGATTTCCACCCAGATCTTTTTTGAAGGTCCCGTCCAAATTCAAATCAAACAAGCCAATCGAAAACAACTGCATGATTTCGCGCGCATAGTTTTCATTGGCGGCAATCCCGCGGGTGAGATCTGGCTTGTTTGAATTCGCCATATTCAAGTAATCACCCATTGCCGGTGACAGGGTAACGGCAGTGAGTAAATCCTTGTAATTGCTAAAGGCGTTATCCAGAAACAATTGCTGATATTTCGCCATTCCATAGGGCATGATGGTGTTGTCCGCACCCGAGGTCACCAAAATCTGTGACAGCGCAAACGCCACCCGTTGGCGCAATTGATCCTGTTTGGTCAGCGCGTTTTGGGAGAAACGCAGTTGCAACTGGAAAATCGAGTAATTGTCACGCGCACAAAGTGTTTCGGGTGAGTTTGCCACTCCATTATTGGTGCAATTGGTTGCGGCTTGTGTCGGATAAAACGCCATCGCTGGCATGGATGACTGGGCCGGCATATTCAGTTGGTTATCTACCCACGCCGTCACACCCATCTGCTTGACTTCATTCTTAAGCGCTTCGGTGGCACCAAAGGACGCCTGCTTCAACAAGCGATAGGCATCCGCATCCGCCGCCAACGACACGCCTGGCACACACAAGCTCACCCCCAGCGTATTCCAGCCGCGATCAAACATGTCCTGATAGACCGACAATTGATTGGCGTACCGGCTATTGTTGGCCGAGGTCGCCTGAAATACCGGCTGGGTGCCGTCCATACAATTACCGACATTGTCTGGCAACAATGCATAACCGACACTGGTTTGCGGCACACATTTGTTTGAGTTGCCGCCCAAGGCCGTCAATTTTCCACTCTTGTTGAGGCTGCAGACCTGGGGTGCCGCAGGCGTTGCAAAATTGAGCGACGTCAGTTTGACCACCGGCACCGCTCCGGCTGGGGCATCTGCTTGCGTGCGCCAGAGTTTGTAACTTTGACCGGTGCGCGCCCAACCTGATGCGACGGAATTCTGATCAATTGCCGTAATCTCAGAGGCGATGTCGGTGCGATAGTACTGTCCGGTCTTGGAATTAAAAAATTCCACGGAGTCGATGGTACTGGCAGTTTGCGCCTGCGCCTGCCCTGAAAAACCAAGTACGAGACTGATGGCGAGCGAAATAGCCGCAGTGGAAGCGGCCCGTCGACGTGGAAAAAATTTGTGTTGTCGCATGATTATTCCAGCCTAGAAAATTGCCGCGCAATAACGCACGGCGTTCAATTCAATCGAATTGGATAATACTAGGCGATAACGCCCACAGCAACCACTCAGAATACTATCAATTTGTAACAAGCCATTGCCCAAAAAAACAGCCGTCGGGTGGTTTCAACCTTCGGGCCGATTTCGTCGTTATCGAGCGACAGTTGCGTCGCTCGCTCCGACCAAAAATTGGCGCTTTTAGGTGCCGAGTATGGTCCCAGTCGCAACGCTGTACGCCTGCGAAAAGTCGGCGACCGCAGTCTTTTTTCCGTCTTCGTGTTTGAGTTTGGCGACTTCGATTTGCCCACCCTGACAGCTAATGAACATCGAGTCAGCAATCACGGTGATTTCACCGGGCTTGCCTTTCACCGCGCCGAAGGTTCGTGCCACGTGCTTTTTGGATACAAATAGTTGCACCTTCTTGCCCGCCAAAGTGGTCCATGCGCCAGGCGCAGGGTCACAGCCACGAATAAGATTGTGAATAACGTCACAATGATTGTGCCAATTAATTTTTGACTCATTGGCGCGAAACCATCCCTCGTAGCTGGCCTGTGATTCATCCTGAATTACCTCGGTATGTTTGCCTGCCACAACCAAATCGGCGGCTTCGAGCATCGCCGCAACCCCCATCGGGAAGAGGCGATCAAAATAAACCGTGCCCAGCGTGTCATTCTCACCAATCGCGGTCTTTTTTTGCAGAATGATGGCACCCTCATCCAAGCCATCAGTCGGCCTGAAAATTGTTAAGCCGGTTTCCACCGCACCGCGTGAAATCGGCCAATTAATCGACGACGGGCCGCGATACTTTGGCAATAACGAAGGATGAAATTGGATGGTGCCATGTTTTGGAATGTTGACAAATTCCTGCGGCGCAAATTGCAATACAAACGCCATCACACCAAGCTCTACATCCAAAGCGCGCATCGCAGCAACCGCTTCAGGCGACTTGAGTGATGGAAACTGAAATACCTTTAACCCCTTCACTTGTGCCAATACCCGCATCGGGTCTGGTTTGGCACCTTCTTTTTCCGGCGCACAAAATACGCCAGCCACGTCGTCACCTCGCGCGAGGAATGCGTCCAAGGTGGCTTTGCCGAAATCCTGCTGGCCGATGATAGCGATTTTCATTTTGGTTCCCAAGGTTAATATATTCAAGACGTTGGAACCACAGATAAACACAGACGAACACAGATAGAAACGTGGCGCTATCTGCGTTCATCTGTGTTTATCTGTGGTTTCCCTATTCTTAGCTTTTTTTCGCTGGCACCGAAAACGCCCCCGCCGCCTTCAACTGCGCCACTTTGTCGGCATCATAGCCGAGCACCGATGCGAGCACATCGTCATTGTGCTCGCCCAGCAGCGGCGAGCGTTCTATTTTGGCGGGCGAGGCGGAAAGTTTAATTGGCATGCCGACGTTCCACCATTTACCACGATGCGGGTCATCCACTTCAACATACATCTCGCGACCACGGATGTGTTCGTCATTGGCCAAATCGGTGGTTGACATAATCGGCCCGCAAGGCACATCAACCGGATTGAGCACCGCCATAAATTCACGTTTAGTGTAGTTGGCGGCAAATTGGGTAATCAACTTCCACATTTCCTGTTGATTTTTTCGACGCTCACCAATGGTTGCAAAACGGGTGTCTGTTGCCAGCGCTGGTTGTCCCAGATCCGGGCCGATACGATTTGCCAAACCAACCCAAACCGCTTCTTGTACGACCACATACAAATAATCATTCGGACCATGTGGCTTGCAATGAATGGCATTGCCCAGCTGCCCGCCGCCGGAATCATTGCCTGCACGTGGCACGTCGCCCATGCCCTGCGCGGTTGGCACCGAGTATTCGGACAAGCCACCTTTTTCTAACCGCTGATGATCGCGCCATTTCACACGACACAGATTCATCACGCCGTCCATCATGGCGACTTCAACATATTGGCCCTTACCACTGTTGTGGCGGTGCTGCAGGGCGGCGAGCAAGCCGATGGCCAAATGTAATCCGGTTCCGGAGTCGCCGATTTGGGCACCGGTGACAAACGGCGGGCCGTCTGGTGTGCCGGTGGTGCTCATGGCGCCGCCCATGGCTTGCGCGACATTTTCGTAGGCCTTGAATTCCGCGTAGGGGCCGGTCGAACCAAAACCCTTGATGGAGCCCATGATGATGCGCGGATTGATTTGGTGAATTTTTTCCCAGGTAAAGCCAAGACGATCAAGCACACCCGGCCCGAAATTTTCCATAACGATGTCACATTCATTCAGCAAGTCGACAAACACCGACTTGCCCTCAGCCGACTTCATATTGACCGTAATCGATCGTTTATTGCAATTCAACATGGTGAAGTACAACGAATCCTGGCCGGGAATATCACGCAATTGGCCGCGCGTGGCGTCGCCCTGAGGCGGCTCAAATTTGATAACATCAGCGCCCATCCACGCCAACAACTGCGAACAGGTCGGGCCGGCCTGCACGTGGGTCATATCGAGAATTCTGATTCCTTTAAGCGCTTCCATTTTTCTCCAATCATTCTTATGCAAGCCGTTTTGCCGACTCGTCCTATCGCATCCCCGCGAGCGGGGCCCCTTGCTCTTACTCCTCGCGTCAATGCCTACACATGTGTCATGTCGAGAATTCTGATTCCTTTAAGCGCTTCCATTTTTTCTTCCAATTGAATTGTGTCAGTTTCACGCCATGGGCGGCGTTCAAAAACTATTTCTTTTTTACGGTTTGCGGATTTAAGCTGGTGATACGACCGCTTTCGGTGCCGGCCGTTTCATCAATGACCGCATTAATCAGTGTGGGCCGGCGTGACCGTATTGCTTCCTCCATCGCTTGGCGCAATTCAACCGGCGTGGTTGCGTGCACTCCCACGCCGCCGAATGCCTCGATCAATTTATCGTAACGGGCACCTTTGACAAACACGGTTGGTGCCACATCGGCTCCTCCGGTCGGATTGACGTCGGTGCCACGATATACGCCATTATTGTTGAATACCACCACACAAACTGGCAAGTTATATCGGCAAATGGTTTCGACTTCCATGCCGGAGAATCCAAACGCGCTGTCACCTTCAATGGCGATGACCTGTTCACCGGTCTCGACTGCCGCAGCCACTGCGAATCCCATACCGATACCCATGATTCCCCAGGTGCCAACGTCCAGACGCTTGCGCGGTTTATACATATCAACAATGCTGCGGGTGAAGTCAAGCGTGTTGGCGCCTTCATTCACCAGCATCGCATCGGGATTGGCCTTAATAATGTCGCGCACCACGTTTAATGCGCTGTGAAAACTCATTGGTGATGGGTCCTTGGCGAGGGTTTCCGCCAGCTTCGCCACGTTTTTGTTTTTGCGCTCGTTGATCCCATCCAGCCATTCGGCTGATGGCTTTGTCCAAGACCCGCCCATAGCAGCCAATAAGGCCGACACACACGAACCTATGTCACCAACCAAGGGCGCATCAATGCGCACATTGCTGTCCATTTCGGTTGGCGAAATATCAATCTGAATGAATTTTTGTCCGCCCCAATTTTTGTGATCCTTGCCACCCCATGTTTTACCCTTGCCGTGGGAGAGTAACCAATTGAGGCGTGCACCGATCAACACCACCACGTCGGCTTCCGGCAACACAAACGAACGCGCCGCCGACGCGGACTGCGGGTGAGTATCCGGCAATAACCCTTTGGCCATCGACATTGGCAGATACGGGATGCCGGAGTTTTCAACCAAAGCTCGAATGTCTTTGTCGGCGCGCGCATAGGCGGCGCCTTTGCCGAGCAATATCAGCGGCCGTTTGGCACTCTTGAGCAGATCAAGCGCGCGTTGGACTGCGTCTGCCGCCGGGATTTGCCTTGGGGCCGGATCGACCACCTTAATGAGCGACTGTTTGCCAACGGCTGCGTCCATGGTTTGCGCGAACAACTTGGCGGGCAGGTCCAAATAAACACCTCCCGGGCGACCGGACACCGCAGACCGAATTGCACGGGCAACCCCAATGCCAATGTCTTCCGCGTTTAAAACGCGAAACGCGGCCTTGCACAGTGGTTTGGCAATGGCGAGTTGATCCATCTCTTCATAGTCACCCTGCTGCAAATCAACAATCTCGCGCTCGCTGGAGCCGCTGATTAAGATCATCGGAAAACAATTGGTGGTGGCATTGGTCAGCGCCGTCAGACCGTTCAGGAAACCCGGCGCAGACACGGTCAGACAAACACCCGGAGTTTGCGTGATGAAACCGGCAATGGCCGCCGCATTACCGGCGTTTTGCTCATGCCGGAACGAAATGACACGCATGCCTTCTGCTTGTGCCATACGCGTTAAGTCAGTGATCGGAATGCCGGGCAGGCCGTAAATGGTATTGATGCCGTTTAATTTCAGGGCGTCAATCACCAGATGAAAACCATCTGTGACGTCATTGGTCGGTTCATTGATTGCCATTTTGAATTTGCCTCGCGCTATCTTCGCTATCTTTATTGGTTCAGGCCGTCGCCTGAATTCATTTTTTTCTAATTCGAATGATCGTTTGATGATCATTTTTTACCCTGATCCCGATTGGCCAACAAAAAATACATTGCCACCGTACAGAATGTAAGAAAACACAATCATCAACCCACATCATAAAAATGCCACAATAAGACTGCCTTGATTCCTGTCAATCAACCTTGGAAACCGTGATGACCCTGCTCATTTCTCACCCACAACGTGATGCCATTCGCACCGTGTTACAACGCAACATTGTCTTGCGAACCCTAAAACCACGCGCATTCAGCGATTTGGAAAAACTACTTTCAATTGCCGAATACAAAAAAGGCGACCTGCTGTTGGGCCAAGGCGAACACGCCATGACCCAGTATTTTGTTTTGGAAGGCACCCTCAAAAGGGTTGTTTCCAACCAAGAAGGCAAGGAAATGATTTTGCGTTTCGCCGCAGAAGATGACATGGAAACTTGTTACGCCGCCTGGCGTTTACGTACCCCAACTCCTTATGCCATTCGCGCCGTGATGAAATCAAAAGTTGCCATGTTGCCAATGGAAGCATGGGTTGACTTTATTGAACACCATCCCACCATGAAAGGCGATTTCGAATACGAAGTCATGCATTTGATGTCCGAAGTCATGGCGCATGCCATCACTCTGCATTTGCTCGACGCACAAGGCCGAGTACAACGGTTTCTACGCAAACATCCCGAACTTTACGAGCGGGTACCGATGAAAGAATTGGCATCCCATTTAAATCTGTCAGCTGAAACTCTTTCCCGCTTAAAACAAAAAGGCAAAATTCAGGCCATTCTTGCGCGTTGATGATGTGAACACCCATAATCAAAAGATAAATATCGCCAATCGGCGCGCCTTTTCAGCCAAAACAGGCTGGTGCGGCGCGCCAATTATAGACTTTACCTGCCGCGCAATTTACCAATGATCGCCATCATCGGTGCCCAAAAGAGCATTAACAATGCCAGCCCGGTAATGGAACCCACCAAACCGTTGCTGAAAAATACCGTCACCGTTCCCTGCGAAACCAGCATCGACTGCCTAAATGCATCCTCGGCGCGGTCGCCCAATACCAGCGCCAACACCATTGGTGCCAGCGGGTAATCCAGCTTCTTGAAGACATAACCGACCACGCCGAACAACACCATCAACCAGACGTCGAACATGGAGTTGTGCACGGTAAAAGCGCCGATCGCACAAATCACCAAAATAACCGGCGCGATAATTGAAAACGGAATGCGCAAGATCGACGCAAACAACGGCACCGTGGTGAGCACAACGATCAGGCCGGCGATATTGCCCAGATACATCGAGGCAATCAGCCCCCAGACAAAGTCTTTCTTTTCTTCAAACAACAACGGGCCAGGCTGTAATCCCCAGATCAACAAGCCGCCAAGCAATACCGCCGCCGTTGGTGAGCCGGGAATGCCCAGTGTCAGCATCGGCAGCAACGCGGCGGTACCGGCCGCGTGCGCGGCGGTTTCGGGCGCAATCACCCCTTCGATTTCGCCTTTGCCAAAGTTGGCACCGTTTGGTGACAAACGCTTGGCAACGCCATAACCCATAAACGACGCGGGCGTGGCACCCCCAGGGGTGATGCCCATCCAGCAACCGATGACAGACGACCGCAGCGATGTTTTCCAATACTTAGGCAGTTCTTTCCACGTTTCCAGCACCACCTTCATGCGCATCTTGCCTTCGGCACCTTTGAAGTGGAGGCCCTCTTCCAGCGTCAGCAAAATCTCGCCGATGCCGAACAGTCCGATGACCGCGATCAGGAAATCAAACCCCTTAAGCATGTTGGTAAAACCAAAGGTCAGCCGCAATTGGCCGGTTACCGTATCAAGTCCGACAGCGGCCAGCGCAAACCCCAACATCATCGCCGCGACGGTTTTCATCGCCGGCGATTTGGTCATGCCAACAAAGCTGCAAAAGGTTAGAAAATAAACCGCAAAAAATTCCGGTGGCCCGAACCGCAAGGCAAATTTTGCGACCAACGGCGCCAGAAAAGTAATCATCAGCACCGCAATAAACGCACCGACAAACGACGATGTGAATGCCGCCGTGAGGGCTTCGCCCGCTTTGCCCTGTTGCGCCATGGGATAACCGTCAAACGTTGTCGCCACACTCCACGGCTCGCCGGGAATATTGAACAATATCGACGTGATCGCGCCACCAAATAAAGCGCCCCAATAAATACACGACAACAAAATAATCGCGCTCACCTGTCCTGCCGGACTGGTGCCCATCGCAAACGTGAGCGGCAACAAGATTGCCACACCGTTGGCACCGCCGAGACCGGGTAACACACCGATCAAAACTCCCAGCAAAATGCCGACCATCATCAAACCCAGATTCATCGGTGTCAGCGCCACCGAAAAACCGTGCATGAGACTATTGATTTCGTCCATGACGGCCCCTAGTCCAGACCAAACATGGCTTCGAACGGGCCTTTGGGCAACGGCACCTTGAACCATATTTCAAACATCAAGAAAAACACCACCGGCACACTCAGACTCACCGCAATCGTGATGCCCCAGCGGTATTTACCAAGCCAAATCATAAAAGTCGCAATAAAAATTGCGGAAGCAACATAGATGCCCAAACCGGGAATCGGCCCAACACCGGCAATCAATAAAACATAAATGATGGTTGGGATCAGTACTGACATAATCAGCTTCAACGACTGCATACTGACAAACGATTCACCACCATCAGTGAGCCCCTTCTCGCGCAGTGCATTGAAAAAATTCACGGTACTGGCGATACAAAGAATCAGGCCGATATAGAACGGAAAATAACCCGCTTCCGGGCCGTCCGGCGCCCAACCGGCTCCGATGCGCTGGCTGTCAAAAATAACAATAGTGCCCAGGATAAAAATGATGATTGCCGTACCAATGTCAACGGATCGGACGGATGCGGCAGATTTTTCTGCGGGTTCACTCACTGGAATTTCCTCCTCGAAATACGTAATCAGCCCAATATGATTTCACCTGTGCCGTCAAAAAAACTTTGTCGACGCACATGATTTTTCACATTCTGGCTTGCAGATGGAATAAATGACTTGATGTAGCTCTACTTTTCAAAAAAAAACGAAACCATTTTCATGGTTTCGTTTTTCTTGGGACAAAGGATGCGATTTACTTTTTCGCCAGGAAGCCCGCTTCCGTCATCAGCGTGATGTGACGCTGCTCTTCCTTGGTCAACCACTTCACGTAGTCATCACCCGACAGCGCGGTGGAATCAAACGCGCCTTTTTCCATGAACTCTTTCCATTCCGGTGTTTCGCGCACCTTTTTCATCAAGTCCACATAAAACGCAACTTGTTCCTTGGTGACACCCGGCGCCATAAAAATCCCGCGCAGCATTTGGTAATCGACATCCAATCCCTGACTCTTGCAAGTTGGCACGTCACCCCAGGACTGTGTTGGCGTGACCTTGCCTTTGTATGGCATCAGTTTGTCGTCGAACACACAAAGGGCACGCAGTTTCCCGGCGCGCCATTGTTCCACTGCTTCAATCGGGTTATTCACCGTGGAGTCAACATGTTTGCCAACCAACTGCACGGCCACTTCACCGCCGCCTTTGTACGGAATGTAAATAAATTTAGCCCCGGTCTGTTTTTCGACGGCAACCGTGATGATCTGGTCTTCCTGTTTGGAGCCGGTGCCCCCCATTTTCATTTTGCTGGGGCCGGCCGCTTTGACCGCGTCAACGTATTCTTTCGCAGTTTTATACGGAGTCTCTGCATTCACCCACAATACAAACTGGTCAAGCGCCAGCATTTGCACGGGCGTCAATTCTTTCCAGTTAAACGGCACGCCGGTGGCCAGCGGTGTGGTGAACAAATTAGACAGGGTAATAATAATTTTATGCGGGTCTTTGGCGGCACCTTTAATATCCAAAAATCCCTCGGCACCGGCACCACCACTCTTGTTGACAACAATCATTGGCTGTTTCATCAGATTATTTTTGCTGACCACGCCCTGAATAAAACGCGCCATTTGGTCTGCGCCGCCGCCGGTGCCGGCTGGCACGACGAATTCAACAGACTTGGTTGGTTCCCATGCATACAAACTCGCACTGGCCATCACTGCGGCTGCGCCGAGGGTGGACTTCACTAAACTAAAAATTCTATTCAGACCGGGACGGCGATTTTGTGTGTTCATCTTGTTTCCTTCAAAAGAAAATCCCTGTGGATGGTGCTTGTTATGTAAGTGGTTCCAACTACAGTAACGGTTACAGCAAAATGATCAAAAAAATCTCGACACGTTTCATTCTAATTGGTCCGCGTTGCCGATGTTTGGCGTTCGCCGAGAACTTGCCCCAAAGTGACAACCAGTAACGCACAAAATGTCGGCATTGCATAGGACATCCATGGTGCATTGTGTTTGACCCAATGAATGTCGACCGGATCAGTAATGGCCATTTCACCTGCCACGAAACCGAGTAACGCTGCACCGAGCGTAATGATGACAGGGAAACGCCCCATCAGTTTCATCAATAAGGTGCTGGCAAACACAATCAGCGGAATCGAAATCGCCAAACCGAGCACCAATAATGTCATCTTGTATTCTGCCGGTGCTGCATCGGCGGCAGCGGCAACGGCAATGACGTTATCCACACTCATGACCAAATCCGCCACCAGTATTGTTTTGATTGCCGCCCAAAGACTGGCGATGCCGTTGTCGTTGCCATCAACGTCAACGTCGGCCACATCGGGCACCAACAACTTGATTCCGATCCAGATGAGTAATAACGCCCCGACAATTTTCAACCAGGGGAATGACAGCAATTTCACCGCAAAAATGGTCAGCACAATGCGCATAACAATAGCTGCGGCGGAACCCCAAAAAATAGCCAGCTTTTGCCGTTTTCCTGAAAGTGTTCGCGCTGCCAACGCGATGACCACGGCATTGTCCCCGGACAACACAATGTTGACGCCAATGATGGTTAACAACGCCGTCAAAAATGCCGGATCTAGGAAATTCATTTCACTGCCTTGCGCTCGACGTTATACAATGATGCCGTATGGAAAACATGAACCAATACTCCGACCAGAGTGACAGAAAAACAATTCAGCGCGATCGCGAAAGTGACCCGCTTGGTGTGACACTGAACGCGCCGTTGATCGCCTCGCGCCGGTTGCGAACTATTCAGCCTATTGTGCATGAAGTCGATTTTTACGTCATTGCACGTGCCACGTCCTTGACATTTGGCAACTTTTTGAAATTTGTAGTGTTCGTCTTCGTGGGTCTGACGACAATCATCGCGACGCCGGCAGGCGCCCAGGCAAATACAATTCGCCCGGATAATTTGCTTGAACGCGAATTTCTGACCGCATTCGAAGCATTTGATCGGCGCAATATTGCCGCACTCAACATTGCCCACAAAAATTTTTCCTCGGCCGCAGGTTCCCGCAGTGATTTTCCGCTTACCCCCTACATCAGCTGGTGGTGGTTTTCCGCCCAGCTCACACAATCGGCGCAAAATGTGACCGCCCTAAGCAGCGACATGGACAAATTTCTGCTCGAATTTCCTGATGCACCATTTTCCGACCAATTGCGACGCGATTATTTGCGCGCACTCGGTTCCCTGAATATGTGGCCACGTTTTGCCGTCCATCAAGCCCGTTATCGGGGCGACGACTCTGAGGTCGCCTGCCAGCGATTGCGTTATCGATTGCTCGGTGACGACCGCGCAGTTGTTCCGACCGTTTTGGCCGATGCCAAGCGACTTTGGGAAGTGGCAAAACCAATTGCCAATCCGTGTTACGACGTATTCGAACGGGTGACCGCGCAACTGCGCAATGCGAAACTGTTGACCAACAACGACGTTTGGCTGCGCACACGCGTCCTGTTCGAAAATGGCCATATCAACGACGCCCGACGTAGCGCAGCATTTGCTACCAATATTTCCGCTGGTTTTGAGGCCGCAAGCGCCCGGGCAAACCTGGACCCCAAGCGTTTCCTGGAAAAACATTCGTTTATGGCAAACGATTCTGCTGGCGTTGAATTGGCACTATTTGCCGTTACGCGCCTGGCACGCAGCAATGCCGGCCACGCCGCCCTATGGCTCGACAAAAATGAATCTCGTTTCAATCAGCGTGACGCTCAATATGGATGGGCACAAATTGGACTGCATGGTGCGATGCAGCTCGACACCAGTGCATTAATCTGGTTTTCCCGCGCAGGCTCCCTCACGCTGAGCGACAACCAAGCCGGTTGGTTGGTGCGGGCGGCGTTGCGACAGACAGCCGTTGACCCGACTCAATGGACGACAGTAGAACGGGCAATTGATGGCATGACCACCGCCGAAAAAGGCGACCCGACCTGGCGGTATTGGTTGGCACGCGCGCTGGCAGTTTCAACAGATCCGGCGCAGTTGAGCGCGGCGCGCAGTTTGCGCGAGACCCTGGCCCGCGAAAATTCCTTTTATGGTTTGCTGGCCGCAGAAGACCTCGGCATCACTTCCGCGCCCAACTTTCAAGCGTCACAACCGACTGAGGATCGCATTCAAAACGTTGCCAGTCGCATCGGCATCAAACGGGCGGTGATGTTGTACAAACTATCCGCCTATAAACCGGATTTACGGATGGATGCATTGCGCGAGTGGCAGTTTGCCATTCGCGGCATGGACGACGCGACACTGCTGGCCGCGGTAGCGGTGGCATTGCAAAATGATTTGCCAGACCGGGCGATCAATACTGCCGAAAGAACTCAGGCGGACCACGATTTTAGCCAACGATACCCGCTACCTTACCGTGAATCGCTGGCACCGACCGCCAAACAAAACGGACTCGATGAAGCATGGGTATTTGGATTGATCCGGCAGGAAAGCCGTTTTATCACCGATGCACGTTCCCGCGTTGGCGCACAGGGATTGATGCAGCTGATGCCGGCGACCGCGAAGTGGGTGGCCAAACAAATTGGTATCAAAGATTTACCGGCAACCAAGGTCGTGGAAGTCGCCACCAATCTTTCACTCGGCTCGTTTTATTTACGCCACGTATTGGACGACCTGGGCCACCCGGTATTGGCGACTGCCGCGTATAACGCCGGCCCCGGTCGCGCCCGACGATGGCGGGCCGATAACGCGCTCGAAGGCGCAATTTACGCAGAATCCATCCCGTTTAACGAAACCCGCGATTACGTCAAAAAGGTCATGGTAAACAAATGGTTTTACGGCTACCGCATCCATGGCAAGTCGCCGCCGTTAAGCGAAATCATGGGCGCTGTGCCTGGGAAAATTTCCGCAAATGCTAAAGTTGTTGCCGGAACGGCAGTCGCGTCACAGTCAATATTGTCGCCCGCCAACCCGTCTGATGTGGCGGTCAAATCGGAGCAGCCGTAGGGAGGGGAAAATGCATACAACCAAGGTTTTATTGCTTGGTGGCAGCGGTTTTATCGGCTGCGCCATCGCCGAGGCTCTCACCAAGGGTGGTTACGACGTGACGGTGCCCAGCCGTCATCGGGAACGCGCCAAACATCTTTTGTTGTTGCCAACCTGCGAGGTGGTCGAGGCCAATGTCTTTGACCACGCCACACTGGACCTGCTCGTCCGCGGCCACGATGTGGTCATCAATTTGATTGGCATATTGCATGGCAACTTTGAATTCACCCATGTCCGATTTCCACAAATGGTGGCCGAATGTTGTGCGACAAACCATGTCAATCGTCTGCTACACATGAGTGCGTTAAACGCCGACGCAACGGGCCCAAGTGAATATTTGCGTTCGCGGGGCCACGGCGAGGCGGCGGTATTAAAGGTGGCGCAGGCGACTGGGCTGGCCGTCACTATTTTTAGGCCGTCGGTGGTTTTTGGTGAAGGTGATCATTTTCTCAATATG
Organism: Burkholderiales bacterium; assembly: GCA_043737175.1. Taxonomy (GTDB): domain Bacteria; phylum Pseudomonadota; class Gammaproteobacteria; order Burkholderiales; family Usitatibacteraceae; genus UKL13-2. The sequence goes on along the minus strand of JAYTBF010000180.1, from coordinate 5,158 downwards.
TTTGCCATGCTCGCAAAGGTGTGTCCCATCATTCCACTCGGCTCACCTGCCGCTTTGTTTCAAGTGGTGTGGGTCGAGGATGTCGCGCGGGCGTTTGTGCGTTCGATCACCCTGCCCGCCACCATTGGCAAGACCTACCCATTGGTTGGTCCCACCGTCTACACCTTGCGCGTACTGCTGGAGTACGTCATCACGCAGTCGGGTTCGCGTTGCAAAATTCTTGGCCTTGGTCCAACGTTATCTAAATTGCAAGCAACCGTGTTTGAATTTTTACCGGGAAAACTCATCACCCGCGACAACCTCGCGTCGATGCGTTTGCCCAATACCTCACCCGACCCGTTTCCACCCATATTCGGTGCGCCGTCGGCATTGGAGGGGGTCGTGCCGGGATATATGCCGGGCCAATCCGGACGGTCACGTTATCAATCCTTCCGCCAGCGGTCACTTCGTTAAACCGGCTTCATGAATGCACTCGCGCATTCGCGCAATCAAAATTATTGAATGTCTTTATGCTGACTCTTATTATTGCCAATAAAAATTACTCTTCCTGGTCGATGCGACCGTGGGTGCTGCTGAGTGCGCTGGACATTCCGTTTGATGAAATTGTGTTGAAGTTCCATTCTGATGAATGGACACGCGATCTTCCGCGTCTGTCGCCCTCCGGTTTGGTGCCGGTATTGTGGAGTGGCGAAATTGGCGGCACGAACAGTGTCTGTGTATGGGAATCCAATGCAATTTTCGAATACCTGGCGGAGCTGTTTCCTGACAAGCGGATCTGGCCGGAAAACACACCAGCACGCGCACACGCACGTGCCATCGTCGCCGAGATGCACGCGGGATTTCGCGCCCTACGGACGGCAATGCCGATGAATATTCGTGCGACACACGCCGGACTCGGCATGAATGGTGATGTCGCCAAAAACATTGCCCGCATTGAAACCATTTGGCGCGACACACGGGCAAAGTTTGCCCACGGCGGTCCATTTTTATTTGGGTCATTCAGCGCCGCTGATGCGATGTTTGCGCCGGTGGTGATGCGCTTCGCCACCTACCTGCCGAATCTTGGTCAAGATACACAAACCTATTGCGCGGCGGTGCGGGAGCATCCGGCGGTGGCGGCGTGGGTTGCCGATGCCCGTTTGGAAGCGGAATTGGTGGCCGAAGATGAACCGTATGCTCTATCACCAAAATAACATCAAACTCGTTTATTGGCGAGCTTTTCCAGGCATTTGACTGAAGATGGTCTTGGATATTGGTGATTGCTAAGTTTTTAGTGTGGCGGGCAAAGGGCAAGACGTGACCCAATGCTGTTCGTGAAATCATTGGTCGGTCGCTATTTGGTGTTTAGTCCTGGATTCTGTATTCGTGAAAAATAATTGACGCTGGCCCCTTAAAATGTCCATATGCGATGGCGTTTGTGTAGAAACCCAAGAGAGTGATCGCAATCCAACGTGCCTTCATTTTTTGTACCTTTCAAAATACTCGCGTCCGGTTCCGCACTTGCTTTTCAAATTGTCGATAGCCTCAAGGCTCGGCAGGTCTGCTGCCCACCTATATCCTTCCGATTCAGTGCGTTTTCTCTCGGTGTCGGACGCAACAATAAAATTCGGAATTTTCTGAGCATTGCAACTGTGAATGACATCGCGTAAATGCGTGGTGAGCCCGGAGTACGCCCTGTAGGTTTGGTCTTTCTTTCGCGTTTCATCGTGTAGCTTTTTTAGTTTAACGGTCTGGCCCGCTACGCTTGCCAAGTGCCAAACATTCGGACAGTGATAACCAACGAGACGACAGTTATTGACCCAATGCGAGTATTCATAGCCGGGCTTGAATATGATGACCTGCGGATTTTCCCAATACAATTCCAACAGCTTGGGATTTTTCTTTGTGAATCCCTCAAAAGCAAACCGCCCATTTTTGTCAGTTGCAGTTTCTCTCACCTCGAGTTGTTCGCGGAAAATCCTTACGGTATGCATCATGCCGCCAGTCTCAAATACTGCCCAGTTTGCGAGCACAAAAGCACCCTCAATGGGTTCACCTGTTTCGGCATCGACAACGCGGGCTTCAAACGGCTCGATGATGAATACAGGCGAATTGCAGCCTCCTAACGTTAAGAGGAAAAAAAGCGCAATTAGTACTAAAAAAAACTTTGGCATGATTTGCTTTCACATCGAATCTACGAGCCACTTGCCGTCGCTCGTCTTTACAAAATAAATGAAGAAAACTTGAGTGTCGCCCTCGGGTAATTGGGGGTAATTGGGGACAGACCACGTTTATTCACAGAAACCCTCGCCGCCTAGTGGTTGCATTCGCCTTCTCCAAAACAATCGTGGTCTGTCCCCAATTATTCGCTGCCCGCCGTGTAAGCACCTCCACATGCGTGTCGATCGCATAGGCATGGGCGTTGAGTGGCACTGAGGCCGCGAGTACGACTCCAAAAAGAAATCGAATTTGAGTCATTTTTTATTACCTCCAAGCACATCGAGTATTGAGCCACAGCCCTTTTCTATCAGGCGTTTGTCATTTGATCTCAATTCAGAAACCACTGTTCCATATTTAATCTCCGCTGCGTGATACTCCGCTTCGAGTTTATTCAACGCACGCAGCATCTGCGGAAAGGATTTCCAACCACAGTGATCGCCCATGCTGTACCCAATCTCATAACCTATGCGCCATAGAGAACTTAAAGAACTGAAGAACAGATGCTCCGCATATTCCTTAAGCGTCCCCTTAAACCTCTCCAGCTTCACCGTCTTCTTGTTCCACTCCGATTTCGAGGTGTCGCTGCCCGGCATGTTGGACGTGCCAAAGTATTTGTACCCCGATTTAAAGAACATCAACTCCGGACCGTCCCTAAGATATCCAAGCAACGCGAATTTCGGCCCCCAGCTCTTGAACACGTAATGCCCTTTCTGATCCGTGACCGCCTCGTCGATATGGATCTGTGCAATCGGGTTGGCCTGCATGAACCAACTCTTCAGTTCTCAGTGAACAACAATGTTGACCCCCTCAAGCGGTACACCCGTCTCGGCATCTACCACCCAACCCTCAATCTGATCTCCGTTATAAACAAGCGTACGGGCCGATAACGGAAGCGAGAACAGCAGCAGCGCCGCTGCGCCCACGGCCAGCATCCGTCTTGTTAGTGCCAGAGGTTTCATATCGCCATCCTTGTTTCAGCGCTATTGGGGATAGGTTGAATGTTGTGCATGTCGTTGCGTACATGCTGTGGCTGCGCCATATCTTGAACGTGATGAATGACCATGCCAATGGTTTGGAACGTCCGCCCAAACTTCTCTTCGCGCTTGGTCTTGTCCTTTTCGGTCAGCGCCTCGTAAAAATACCTGCGCCCATCCCGAAATGAAAACTCCTGTCCCACAGTGAGATGATCGTAAGTCGCTCCATCTTCGGTAGCCCAGTCCGGCGAGGGAACGGATTGGCCTTCGTAGCCTGAGATGAATAGTGGCAGGCCTGTGATGGGGTCGTAAAAGTGCCGTAGCGGAGGGTAGGCTGCTTGAGTGCCGGATGCACGGTCGTCCTCTTGAATGGAGCCAAAAGCGATCAACTCGCGAATAGACAGTTTTTTACCCTTCGAGTTAGGAAACTGATTCTTGCTAACGTCGGGTAAGCCAAGCCCAGGCAGGATATTTTTTGTTACCAAGTATGATTGATCGAAAGCTCTTTGAGACATTTGCTCGTGCGTTTTCACTTCATAGGCAAAAGCATGCCGCCAAAGCGCAGCCGAAACTAGAAGAAGAATTAAAAGTGCGCTACGCTTCATTTGAAATATCCCCTAAAGAATTGTTCTGCGGAGCCGCATTTGGCACTGCTCGAAATTCCACCAATTCGGCTCATGCGGTATGTGCCCTTGATGTTCTTTTGATCTAGAAATTGTTTTTCCCTTTCGATCGCTACCAACATACGTGGAATTGCTTTCCATTCGCAATCTTCGGCGTATAGCGTCAAAAAACTCAAATTCCCGGCCAGTGAATCATGCCTGTCCAAATACTTTTCCCAATTGCCCCTGTGTTTTTCCAAGGGAATCTTCTTGCCGTTCGACTCTGATCGCCTGATCATGCTGGGATTTGGTTCAGTAGTAGCATTGTTCGATTCGACTGAAGGGAAGTAGCCGCTCTTAAAGAACAGCAGGATCGGATCTTCGGATCCAAAACGCAACCGCACAGCTAATTTCGGACCCCATGCCGGAAAGTGAAACCGCCCATTCTTGTCCGTTACAGTTTCCAGGATCATGAGCGATCCGCGAGGCTTGCTACCGTCCAATCCGGGATCTTTGAGTTGCCAGTTCGCAACCACCACCACCCCTTCAACCGGCTCCCCGGTCTCCGCATCCACCACCCAGGCTTCCATGGATTCAGCAAAATAAACCGGGCTCGTGCAACCCGGCAACGAGAACAAGATAAGAAAGCCTGCTGTCCACCACATACTCCACTTTTTCATTGGGCTGCCCTCACATTGATAGGCTTGGAAAATAGATATCCTTAAAGCGGCAAGCGAAACTGTCACAGTGCACATCGTTGCGCACATGCTGTGGCTGCGCCATATCCTGAAGATGATGAATCACGTGGCCCAGCGTTTGGAACGTCCGCCCAAACTTCTCTTCGCGCTTGGTCTTGTCCTTTTCGGTCAGCGCCTCGTAAAAATACCTGCGCCCATCACGAAATGAAAACTCCTGTCCCACGGTGAGATGATCGTAAGTCGCCCTATCCTCGGTTGCCCAGTCCGGCGAAGGAACGGATTGGCCTTCGTAGCCTGAGATGAAAAGCGGCAGGCCTGTGATCGGATCGTAAAAGTGCCGCAGTGGTGGGTAGGCTGCTTGAGTGCCGGAAGCACGGTCATCTTCCTGCACCGATCCAAAGGCGATCAACTGCAATATGGTTTGAGGTTCTTTTTTTGAATTGGGGAATCTCTGATTCTTCGAATATTCCGCCAAACCCAGTTGTGTGAGTAGATCAGCTTTTATGACCAAGTTTGATCGAATAACAGCTTCCCGTGACATTTCTGAATGTGTCTCAACCTCGTATGACCAAGCGGAATGGGACAGGAGGCCGAACAAAACAAAGATGAAAGGTGAAAGTTTTTTGCTATTCATTTTAAGTACTCCCGGAAAAACACGTCTACAGAGCCGCATTTTTTACCTTCT
>JAYTBF010000179.1:0-10098 GCA_043737175.1 Burkholderiales bacterium | reverse complement strand
GGGTGATCAAAAATAACGTGCCGCGATATTGCGCCAACCAGTCTTCAATCCACATCACCGCGTCCAAATCGAGGTGATTGGTCGGCTCGTCGAGCAGCAATAAATCTGAACGGCACATCAACGCCTGTGCCAGATTTAAACGCATGCGCCAGCCGCCGGAAAAAGTGGTGACGGCGAGTGTTTGTTGGTGTTCGGTAAACCCCAGCCCGGACAACAACGCACCGGCGCGGGAACGGGAGGCGTAACCACCAATTTCTTCAAACCGGCTGTGCAAATTCGACAATTGCAGCGCCAGTTTTTCGTGCTCCGATTCGTCGTGCCATTCGGCCGCCTCGGCCAGCGCGAGCTCGGCTTCAATGACACGTAATTCGCGGTCGCCGTCGAGTGTATATTCGAGTGCGGACAATTTGCTCTGTGGTGTGTGTTGCGCGACGTGGGCAATCACCCAGCTCGGTGGCATCGAAAACTCACCGGCGTCTTGGTGAATCTCACCGCGCATCAGCGCAAACAGGGTGGATTTGCCAATACCGTTGGCGCCCACCAGCCCGACCTTATGGCCGGGAAACAGGGTGAGATTGGCGTTGTCAAACAGGCGCTTGGTGCCGCGGGCGACTGTTAGGTTGGAAAGTCTGATCATTTAAATTTTATGAAGCGGTCGGTGTTGGCCGACGTTCTCTTTCTGTACGTCAAAGGTTGTAGTCGTAATCAATCGTTAAGGGCGCGTGGTCGCTAAACCAGTTGTCCTTGTAAATGCGGGTTGCCTTGGCGGTAGCGGCGATCACCGGGGTACAAACGTGATAATCGATGCGCCAACCGACATTGTTTTCACGGGCGTTGCCTCGGTTGGACCACCAAGTGTATTGATCGGCTTCGGTATTCAGACGCCGGAAGGTATCGACATACCCCACCTCATCAAACAACGTGGTCAACCACGCACGTTCTTCCGGCAAAAACCCGGAATTTTTCTGGTTGCCACGCCAATTCTTTAAATCAATTTCGTGATGGGCAATATTCCAGTCGCCAACCATCATCACCTCACGCCCACTTTTTTTCATTTTTTGCAAAAGCGGCATAAAGGCTTCCATAAAGCGGAATTTTTTTGCCTGTGACTCTTCCGAAGCCGAGCCGGACGGCACATAAAGTGAAATCACCGACAAATTGCCAAATTGCACCTCCAGATACCGGCCTTCGTCGTCGATCCACTTGATGCCGGTGCCAACAATCACTTTGTCTGGTTCACGTTTGCACAAAATGGCGACGCCCGCGTAACCCTTCTTTTCGGCCGGGTGATAAAACTTGTGCATGGATTTCCAGGCGAGCACTTCAGCGGGGACGTCGCTTTCCAGCGCTTTGAGCTCCTGCAGACAAACCACATCCGGTTTTTGCTGCTTTAACCAGACAATCAGGCCCTTGGACGTGGCGGAGCGAATACCGTTGACGTTAACGGAGATGACGCGCATGCGGCAAACCTCTAAAATAGCTTCAACCCTGAATTATGCGGGATTCTGCCGCCCTCTCCACTCATTCCGCCATGACCAACCCTGATTTCCGCACTGAATTCGTTGAATTTGCGATTCACCAACAAGCGCTGCGTTTTGGCGAGTATCAAACCAAGGCGGGTCGGCTGTCGCCGTATTTTTTTAATTCTGGCCTGTTTAACGATGGGCAGTCGATGGCCACCCTGTCCAGGTTTTATGCCCAAGCGGCACTGGCGTCGGACATTTCGTTTGATATGATTTTTGGCCCGGCCTACAAGGGCATCACACTGGCCACCGGCATGGCGATCAAACTGGCCGAAATGGGCCGTAATGTGCCGTTTTGTTTTAACCGCAAAGAAGCCAAGGATCACGGTGAAGGTGGGTTAATGGTCGGTGCGCCGTTAAAAGGGCGGGTATTAATTGTTGATGATGTGATTTCTGCAGGGACCTCGGTTCGGGAATCGATCGCCCATATTCTGGCGGCCGGTGCAACCCCGGCCGGTGTGCTCATTTCATTGGATCGACAGGAACGGGGGCTTGGCGCGCTTTCGGCCGCACAGGAGGTCAGCCAACAACACGGCATTGCCGTTATTGCCGTGGCCACACTCGACGACATCGTTGCTTATTTGTCGGCGCGCCACTCTACAAATGCCTCTGAAACCGATAAACTGGCAAAAATTGAAACATATCGCAAACAGTACGGTGCCCAACCTTTCTGACCTGACTCCATGACCCACCGCAACCTGATGTCCCTATTTGTCGTTGGCACATTTGTTGTATTGGGTGCGCACGGCCACGCCACGGCACAATCGACGCTGTTTAAGTGTACGGACGATAAGGGCATCACCCATTACGGGGAAACAATGCCGGCCGTCTGCGCAAAAAAAGAAGTAACCGAGCTCTCCAAACAAGGTCGCACCCTGCGCAAACTCGACGCGCCATTAACACTAGAGCAGCAAAAGGCCCGCGACGAGGCCAACGCTAAAAAAGCAGCGGATGATCAAAAGGTTAATGACCAACGGCAAAAGGATATGGCGCTTTTGGGCACCTTTGGTTCCGAGCGCGAGCTCGACGCAATCCGCGACAAAGACTTTGCGCAAATGGCCCAGCGCCGTAAATTTCTTGAAAACCGTTTGGTTGATATTGATACCCGCCTAGTAAAGGTGAACAACCAAATGGAGTTTTACGTTGCCGGCAAAAGTAAAACCGCCAAAACCAAGGACGGCAAAACAAACGTGCGCGAAATCCCATCGCAGTTGCAGGCTGATTATGACCGTGTCAAATCCGACCAATCCAATGTGAATGCAGAAATCGCCCGTTTGGACGAGGACAAAGCGGCAGCGGCAGCACGCTTCGAAACGGAAAAAGACCGGTTTCGCCGCCTCAAGAGTGGCATGCGCCCGGGCACCATTTTGGATGACAAGGGTAATGTGTTGATTGATGCACCCGTTCCCAGTCGGGTCGTCCCGTCGTCGTCGTCGCCACCGCCGCTACGGTTTCGGTAAGTTCAGTCCAGTCGTATCGGTAGGGCAGGCAAAACATCGGCCAGCGCATTGTCCAGAGATTCGATTCCGCGCTAACCGCTCAGTTTTTTCCGCAAAATTTCGTTGACCTGCGCCGGATTGGCCGTGCCTTGTGAGGCTTTCATCACCTGCCCGACCAACGACTGCATGGCTTTCTCTTTGCCCGCTTTGAATTCGGCGACCGACTTTTTGTTGGCTGCCAGCACCTCATCCACAAATTTCTCGATGGCACCACTATCCGAGACTTGTTTGAGGCCACGTTTTTCGATGATGGTATCGGCGTCGCCCTCGCCTTCACCCGCCCACATATAACCGAAGATTTCCTTGGCCATTTTGGCGGAAAGTGTCCCGTCCACCACCCGTTTCACCAAGCCACCCAATTTCAAGCCATTTACCGGCAACGCCTGGCCAAAGTCGAGCCCCGCGCGATTGACATAGGCAGCGACCTCGCCATTGATCCAGTTCGCACATGTCTTTGCCTGATCGCCGGACGCACCAAGCGTTGCAAAAAAATAATCGGCGGTGGCACGGCTCTGGGTGAGCTGTCGGGCGTCGTCCTCAGACAGACCAAACTCCTTGGTCAGGCGTGTCGCCATTGCCGAAGGCAATTCTGGCATGGTGGCTTGCACCGCTTGAATTTGTGCCGGTGAAATGGTCAAGGGCAACAAATCCGGATCGGGAAAATACCGGTAATCCATCGCGTCTTCTTTGGAACGCATGGCGCGGGTTTCGTCGCGGTCCGAATCATACAAACGTGTTTGTTGAATCACCTGCCCGCCATCCTCAATCAATTCAATTTGCCGGCTGACTTCATAGTTGATGGCGCGCTCCATAAACCTGAAAGAATTCAGGTTTTTGATTTCACATCGCGTGCCGAGCGGGTCGCCAATCTTGCGCACCGACACATTGGCGTCGCAACGAAACGAGCCCTCTTGCATATTGCCGTCACAAATGCCGATCCACGTCACGATGCCGTGTAACGCCTTGGCATACGCCACTGCCTCGGCCGCCGAATTCATTTCCGGTTCAGTGACCACTTCCAGCAAAGGTGTACCGGCACGATTTAAATCGATGCCTGACACACCGGGGGTGTCGAGGCCTTCGTGTAATGATTTGCCGGCGTCTTCTTCAAGATGGGCGCGAGTCAGATTGACAATTTTGTCGACGCCGTTGACGTTGATGGTGACAGCGCCACCGGTGACTACCGGCAGCTCAAATTGCGAAATTTGATAACCCTTGGGCAGGTCCGGATAAAAATAATTTTTGCGTGCGAACACCGAGCGTGGCGCGATGTGATCGGCGCGGCCATCGTTCACGGCCAGACCGAACTTGATGGCCGCATCAACCACCGCAGCGTTCATGACCGGTAAGGTTCCCGGCAAGGCCATATCGACCACACTCGCCTGAGTATTCGGCTCAGCACCAAAAGCGGTGGACGCGCCGCTGAAAATTTTTGAGACCGTCGACAACTGCACGTGGGTCTCAATGCCAATCACCACTTCCCAGCTCATGCCGCCCCCGCTGCTGCAGGTGTAGGCCTGCGCAAATGCCAATCGGTTAGTAGTTGGTATTGGTGCGTCACCGACAACATCTCGGCTTCGGCAAAATAATTACCAATGATTTGTAAGCCCACCGGCATTCGCTGCAGGTCAAACCCGCATGGCACCGACATGCCCGGCAACCCGGCCAGCGACACGCCGAGGGTGAAAATGTCTTCCAGATACATCGCCACCGGGTCGTTGGATCTTTCGCCGATCTTCCACGCCGTGGTCGGTGCCACCGGGCCCATGATCAGGTCGCATTGTTTGAGCGCATCCTGAAAATCCTGCGCAATCAGCCGCCTCACCCGTTGTGCTTGCAGGTAATAAGCATCGTAATAACCGTGTGACAACACGTAGGCGCCGGTCAAAATGCGCCGCTGCACTTCCGCGCCAAACCCCTCGGCGCGGCTTTTGGCAATCATGTCGTTCAAATCTTTGTATTCACCGGCCCGATGACCATAACGCACACCGTCAAACCGCGACAAATTGGACGACGCCTCGGCCGGCGCAATCACGTAGTACGCCGGAATGGCGAGTTGGGTGCGTGGCAACGAAATATTAACGATGGTCGCGCCGTGTTGTTTAAAAACAGCGACCGCCTCGGCCACACGTGCAGCCACTTCTTTTGCCAAGCCACCGGCAAAAAACTCTGCCGGCAGGCCAATGCGCAATCCAGCAAACTCTTTGTCGGGCGCGCGTTTTGCAGCATTTTGTTCTTGAAAGCCTCGCCAAATGGACGCTTTTGCTTTTTCACTGTCGAGCGAAGTCGAGTCGCGCGGGTCATATCCGGCCATGGCGTCGAGCAAAAAGGCACAATCTTCGGCGCTGCGCGCCATCGGTCCACCTTGGTCGAGCGAAGAGGCAAACGCCACCATGCCGTAGCGGGAAACTCGTCCGTAGGTCGGTTTGATGGCGGTAATGCCGCACATCGCGGCCGGTTGGCGCAACGAGCCGCCAGTGTCGGTGCCGGTGCTGGCCGGCACCAACCCGGCCGCAACCGCCGCGGCCGAACCGCCCGATGAGCCACCCGGAATTCGCCCGCTGTCCCAGGGATTTTGTACCGCCCCAAAAGCCGAGTTTTCATTGGAGGAACCCATGGCAAATTCGTCGCAGTTGAGTTTGCCGACACAGACCATGCCCACTGCACGCATTTTCTCGACCACGGTGGCGTCAAACGGCGAAATATAGTCGGCGAGCATTTTTGAGCCGGCGGTGGTGCGCCAGCCGCGTGTCACAAAAATATCCTTGTGGGCAAGCGGTATGCCGAGTAACGGCGACGGGTCGCCGGCGGCGATGCGCGCATCAGCGGCGCGCGCTTCAGCCAGGGTCAGATCGGCATCAACATGCAAAAACGCGTTCAGTGAAACTTGTTCGGCGATGGCCTGCAGGCTCCGTTCGGCCAAGGTGGTAGCCGACACTTGCCGGGATTGAAGTTGTTCGGAAAGCGCCGCAATGCTCGGCACCGATGGGTCAGGAGCGCTCATAAACGATGGTCACTCAATGACTTTGGGCACCAAAAACAGCCCGTTTTCAGTCTGTGGCGCATTGGCAAAACTGGACGATCGCAGGTTTTCAGCGGTGACGGCATCGGCGCGCAGGGGCAACGCCATTTCGCCGATCACTGATAACGGGTGGCTAAGGGGCACGATGCCCTCGGTGTCAACGGCTTGCAGTTGGTCGATCAGCGACAGGATGGCACCCATTTCGTCGCCAAGCCCCGACATATTTGTGGCCGGCAAATCGATACGGGCGAGGGTGGCGAGGCGCGTTAAGGTGACAGGATCAAACGACATGGTGAGGGTGACGGCGGCATGTGACGACAAATGTGGCCACCAATGCGGCCAAAAAAGTCGATGAAAAAAATTGGACGAATCGTTGGATCAAAAAATTGGCCACAAAGGATTGCTGCAAATTTGCCAGATTTCATAGGCAAACGCGGCGTTTTTCATAGGGGCTGAGTTATCATAGCGTATTCGTGTCAAAAAAACCGTTTCGGATGGGTTGCCTCGTGTAGACGCGGGGTTTGCAGGCAACGCTCCAAGGTCATTGTTTTTTGCACAACACCCGCAGAAAGGCACCATGTTTTTTTCCAAGTATTTTTCCAGCGATCTGGCCATCGATCTGGGCACCGCCAACACACTTATTTATTTGCGCGGCAAGGGCATTGTTCTTGACGAGCCATCGGTCGTCGCGATTCGTCAGGACGCCGGACCCAACAGCAAAAAAACCATTCAAGCCGTAGGCACCGCCGCCAAAATGATGTTGGGCCGCACGCCGGGTAACATCACCGCCATCCGGCCGATGAAAGACGGCGTGATTGCCGACTTTCACACCACCGAGCACATGCTCAAGTTTTTTATCAAAAAAGTACACGATGCCCAATGGTATCGACCAAGCCCGCGCATTGTCATTTGTGTGCCTTGTGGTTCCACCCAGGTTGAACGTCGCGCCATTCGTGAATCGGCCGTGGCCGCCGGTGCGTCGCAGGTATTTTTGATTGAAGAGCCGATGGCCGCTGCCATCGGTGCCGGTTTGCCTATTGCCGAGCCAACCGGTTCGATGGTGGTCGATATCGGCGGCGGCACCACCGAGGTCGGGGTGATCTCGCTCGGCGGCATTGTGTATTCGGCCAGTGTGCGGGTCGGTGGTGACAAATTCGACGAAGCCATCATCAGCTACATTCGCCGCAACTACGGCATGTTGATTGGTGAAGCCACCGCCGAAATGATCAAGAAAAATATTGGCTCCGCATTCCCCGGCAGTGAAGTACGCGAAATGGAAGTTAAGGGTCGCAATCTGGCCGAAGGCATTCCACGTTCGTTTACGATTTCATCCAACGAAATTTTGGAAGCGTTGACCGATCCGCTGAATTCGATTGTGTCCGCCGTCAAATCTGCACTTGAACAAACCCCACCCGAACTCGGTGCCGATATTGCCGAAAAGGGCATGGTGTTGACCGGTGGTGGTGCATTGCTACGTGAGCTTGATCGTTTGTTGGTCGAGGAAACCGGCCTGCCGGTAATTGTCGCCGATGATCCGTTGACCTGTGTGGTGCGTGGCTCGGGTCGGGCGCTCGAAGAGATGGACAAACTGGGCTCCGTATTCACCAACGAGATGTAGGGTGAAGTGAACAACAGCAACGCCCCGGCATTTGTTCTAACCCGAAGCACGATTTATTGGCCATCGGTGGCGAGACCAGTTTTTGTCCGCCACAGGGTCGCCCTCCACAGGGTCGCCCTCCACATGGTGGCCGACCACATGGTCATCGACCATGACGCAGGTCGGTAATGTCGTCCCACTCCGATAATTTTTTTGCGCGTGGTCCGTCGCCACTGGCGCGGGTGACTTTTTTTTCGCTGATGGCGATTGCGGTGATGATTGCCGATCATCGTTTTAAGGCGCTCGACGTGGTTCGTTTTGGCGTGTCTACGGTGTTAACGCCGATTGAAAGTGCACTGCAATGGCCGGGCAAAACCTTGCACGACGTCAGCGCGTATTTTGGTAACCAATCCAAACTCATTGCCGATAATAAAACGCTCAACGAAACCATTTTGACCCTCACCGCCGAGGGACAACGCGCCAAGCTGATTGCCGCCGAACAAATTCAAATGGCCACTTTTCAGGCGGCTTATGCCCGGCTCAATCGCGACGGCGTTATTGCTGAAATTGTGCGTGATGCCCGCAACCCGTTTTCGCGTCGCATTATCATCAATCGTGGTATGACCCATGGTGTCAAAGCGGGCGCGGCCGTAATTGATGGCGTGGGCGTGGTCGGCCAGGTCACCACGGTGGGTGCCACCTCCGCCGAGGTCACATTGATGACGGAGAAAGATCAATCGGTGCCGGTCATGGTGGTGCGTAATAATTTACGCGCCATCGCTACCGGCAGTGGACGCGACGGCACCGTAGAAATGCCGTTTATTCCGGTTGCCGCTGATTTACAAGTGGGTGATGTATTGGTTACCTCTGGCATCGACGGCACCTACCCGGCAGGATTGGCGGTGGCGACCGTTACCGTCGTTGACAAAAATCCGGCGTTTTCTTTTGCGCGCATTATTGCCCAACCGACCGCTGCGCCCGATCATTACCGATTCGTAAAAGTATTACTGCCCTCAACTGCAGCCGAAGCCTACCCATCGATTGACGTTACCGGCAGCGACCAACCTGCGGCAAAAACCGGCAGCAAACGCGAGGCCAAACTGGAAGCCCGGCGCGCGCAGCGGGAAAGGGAACGGTAGCCCGTATGGATCTATCACCGGTTTCTCGTGATGCCCTGCGCCAAGCGGCCCCTTTGCGGCTGGTGTTTGGCGCGTTGACAATTGCCATTGTGGTGAGTTTGCTGCCGTGGTCGGGCTGGGCGTTAAAAGTGCGGCCGGATTTTGTGTTGTTGGTGCTGCTCTATTGGACGGTGCATGAGCCACAGCATATCGGCCAAACCTGGGGCTTTATGCTCGGCTTATTGATGGATGTGGCCGACAGTGCGCTGCTGGGGCAACATGCGCTGGTGTATGTGACGGCCATTTTTCTGACGCAATTGTTGCGCATTCGTATTCGCCACCTGACGCTGATTGAGCAGGCCGTGCATATTCTCGGCATTCTGTTGGTTGCCAAGGGGCTTACGATTGGGCTGAATCTTTCACTCGGCCGCGAATTTGCCGGCATGATCATGTTTTTGGCACCGGTGCTGGGTGCGCTGTTGTGGATGCCGGTTCATTTTCTTGCCACCCGACCCCGTTTCCGCCGTCGCGGCGAAACGATCATGTTGTAGCCGCCCATGATCGGCACCACCATTAAAAACCGCGAGGCGGAGCTCAATGTGTTTCGCAACCGCGTTATTGTCGCGACCATTTGTATTCTGATCGGCTTTGTTATTCTGGCGACACGCCTGATTTATTTGCAGGTGGTGAAGCGCGATCAGTTCCATACGATGGCCGAGGCCAATCGTATCTCGGTGGTACCGGTGGTGCCCAATCGGGGGGTGGTGTATGACCGCAATGGCGAAGTATTGGCGGCTAATTATTCGGCCTTTACCCTCGAGGTGACACCCTCCAAAGTCAAAAATCTCGACAAGGTGTTGGACGAATTGGCCGGCATTGTTGATATTCAGCCCAAAGACCGGCGGCGTTTTAAACGCCTACTCGAAGAAAGCAAAAACTTTGAATCGTTGCCGATTCGCAATCGCCTGAGTGAAGAAGAGGTGGCGCGTTTTGCAATCAACCGTTATCGCTTTCCCGGTTTTGATATTCGTGCACGTTTGTTTCGCAACTATCCGTTTGGCGAGGTCGCGTCGCACGCCATTGGTTATATCGGCCGTATCAATGACGCTGATCTGAAGAAAATTGAAAGCACCCAATTGCTGAGCAATTACAAAGGCACCGATCATATCGGCAAGCTTGGTATTGAGGGCAGTTACGAAACGGAGTTACACGGCACCACCGGCAGCGAACAGGTTGAGATTGATTCCGGAGGCCGCGCCATTCGCTCCCTCGCCAAGTCCGAGCCGATTGCCGGCAACAACCTCAAAACTACGCTTGATATCAAATTACAAAAAGTTGC